>NZ_JBFTKU010000003.1:0-260565 GCF_056665975.1 Caulobacter sp. 05T431
GCGCCGGCCTGGCGCCGGCCTGGGCGGCGAGGCGGGCCAGCAGGCCGCGCGCGGCGGCGGCCAGGGCGATCAGGATTAACCAGGGKGCGKCGGCGAGCAGGCCGCGCGGCAGGGCGTCGACGCCCAGGGCCAGTCCGGCGGCGAAGGCGATCGCGGCGGGAACATCGGCCAGCAGCCACAGCGGTGCGGCCTTGGCCGCGCGCCCGCCGCCCTTGCCCAAGGTCCTTAGCCAGGGTCGCGCGACGGCGTCGAGGTCGGCGGTGAAACTGGCGGGCATGGGCCGTTGTTAGGAACAGGGAACGGGAACGTCCTTGATCCTGATCAAAGCGTTCTAGCCAGAACGCGTCTAGGGGTGGAAAGTCCTGGCGCGATCGATCGCCAACGACAAACGGAGCGCTGCATGGACCCCGCCGTCGTCGACCTTTCCCGCCTGCAGTTCGCCCTGACGGCGCTGTACCATTTCCTGTTCGTGCCCCTGACCCTGGGCCTCTCCTTCATGCTGGTGATCATGGAGAGCGTCTATGTGATGACCAAGCGCCCGATCTGGCGCACGACCACGCGGTTCTGGGGCACGCTGTTCGGCATCAATTTCGTGCTCGGCGTCGCCACCGGCCTGACCATGGAATTCCAGTTCGGCATGAACTGGTCCTACTACTCGCACTATGTCGGCGACATCTTCGGCGCCCCGCTGGCGATCGAGGGGCTGATGGCCTTCTTCCTGGAGGCCACGTTCGTGGGGCTGATGTTCTTCGGCTGGGACAAGCTCAAGCCGGTGCAGCACCTGCTGGTCACCTTCCTGGTGGCCCTGGGCACCAACCTGTCGGCCCTGTGGATCCTGATCGCCAACGGCTGGATGCAGAACCCGGTCGGCGCGGCCTTCAATCCCGACACCATGCGCATGGAGGTGGTCGACTTCCGGGCGGTGGTCTTCAACCCGGTGGCCCAGGCCAAGTTCGTGCACACGGTCAGCGCCGGCTACACCATCGCCGCGGTCTTCGTGCTGGGGATCAGCGCCTACTACCTGCTGAGGGGTCGGTTCGTCAGCGTCGCCAAGCGGTCGCTGACCGTGGCCGCCGCCTTCGGCCTGGCCTCGTCGCTGTCGGTGGTCGTGCTGGGCGACGAGAGCGGCTACGCCCTGACCGACAACCAGAAAATGAAGCTGGCGGCGCTGGAGGCCATGTGGGAGACCGAGCCCGCCCCGGCCGGCCTGACCGCCTTCGGCATCCCGGACCTGAAGGAACGCAAGACCCACGCCGAGATCAAGATCCCGTATGTGCTGGGCCTGATCTCGACCCGCAGCATCGACCGCCCCGTGGCCGGCATCTTCGAGCTGGTGGCCCAGGCCGAGACGCGGATCGAAAGCGGCCTGGTCGCCTACAATGCGCTGGAGACCCTGAAGGCCAACCCGACCGACCTGGCGGCGCGCGGCGTCTTCGAGACCCACCGCCGCGACCTGGGCTACGCCTTGCTGCTCAAGCGCCACGTGGCCGACCCGCGCACGGCCGACAAGGCGCTGATCCAGAAGACCGCCTGGGAGACCGTGCCCAACGTGCCGGTGATGTTCTGGTCGTTCCGCATCATGGCCGGCATCGGCTTCCTGATGATCGCCCTGTTCGCCACGGCCTTCGTCCTGGTGTCCTTGCGCAGGCAGAACACCCGCTGGTTCCTGATGATCGCGGTGGCGGCCATCCCGCTGCCGTGGATCTCGACCGAGCTGGGCTGGGTGCTGGCCGAGGTGGGGCGCCAGCCCTGGGCGGTGGAAGGCGTGCTGCCCACCTTCCTGGCCCCGTCCACCCTGACCGTGCCCCAGCTGCTGACCAGCATCGTGGTGTTCACCCTGCTGTACGGCGGCCTGGCGGTGGTCGAGGTCGGGCTGATCTTGAAGACCATCAGGAAGGGCCCCTTCGCCGAGCAGGAAGCCTTCCCTTCTGGACATGCCGCCCCCGCCGGCGAAGCCGTCGCCTAAGGAGATCGGATCATGGAACTGCCTATCGACTATCCGACCCTCCGCCTGATCTGGTGGGGTCTGCTGGGCGTGCTGCTGATCGCCTTCGCCCTGACCGACGGCTTCGACATGGGCGTGGGCGCGCTGCTGCCGTTCGTCGCCCGCACCGACGAGGAACGCCGCATGGTGATCAACACCGTCGGCGCCACCTGGGAAGGCAACCAGGTGTGGTTCATCACCGGCGGGGCCGCGATCTTCGCGGCCTGGCCGCTGGTCTACGGCGTCAGCTTCTCGGGCTTCTACCTGGCCATCTTCCTGGTGCTGGTGGCGATGATCCTGCGGCCGGTGGGCTTCAAGTACCGGTCCAAGCGGCCGGACCCGCGCTGGCGCTCGGCCTGGGACTGGGCGCTGTTCACCGGCAGCTTCGTGCCGGTGCTGGTGTTCGGCGTGGCCGTGGGCAACGTGCTGCAGGGCGCGCCGTTCAAGTTGGACGGCGATCTGCGCGCCTCCTACCACGGCGCCTTCTTCGGCCTGTTCACGCCCTTCACCCTGGTCTGCGGCCTGCTGTCGGTGAGCATGCTGGTGCTGCACGGCGCGGCTTGGCTGGGGGTGAAGGCCGAGGACGGCGGCGTGGTGCAGGACCGTGCGCGCCGCTTCGGGACCGGGGCGGCGATCGCCAGCCTGCTGCTGTTCCTGGTCGGGGGCCTCCTGGCCATGCGGCTGGGCTTCCGGATCGAGGGGGCGTTCGACCCCGCCGGGCCGTCCAATCCGCTGCGCACGACCTCGGTGGCCTCACCCGGCGCCTGGTTCGACAATTTCGGCCGCCATCCCTGGATGATGGTCGCGCCGGTGATGGGCTTCGGCGGGGCGCTGCTGGCGCTGCTGGGCCTGTGGCGGCGGTCMGCGCCCCTGGCGTTCGGCGGCTCGTCGGCCTCGGCGGCGGGGATCGTGGCCACGGTCGGCCTGTCGATGTTCCCGTTCATCCTGCCCAGCACGATCGACGCCCATTCCAGCCTGACGGTCTGGAACGCCTCGTCCAGCCCTTCGACCCTGTTCATCATGCTGCTGGTGGTGATCGTGCTGCTGCCGGTCGTGCTGCTCTACACCGCCTGGGTGTTCAAGGTGCTGTGGGGCCGGACCAGCACGGCGGCGCTCAAGACCGACCCGGCTCTGTACTGAGGAGACCTGACGATGTGGTACTTCACCTGGATCCTCGGCCTGGGCCTGGCGCTGGCCTTCGGGGTGCTGAACGGCGTCTGGTACGAGTTCAACCTGACCGACGAGGGGGATATCGGGGCCTCGGAGCCCTGATAAAACTCCGCTCATCCCGGCGAATGCCGGGACCCAGATCCTAAAGCTGAGAGGCTGGTTGGACAGGCTCAGCGCTCCATGGCGTCGGCCACACCGCCATTCCATCTGGGTCCCGGCATTCGCCGGGATGAGCGGATTGGATGTGCTTGCCCCGACCGGTTCCTGCCCCTCCGCGACAATTCGACGCCGACCGGTAAGCTTTGCATTAACCGTTATTAAACGGCGGCCAGGCTCTTGTGGCAGATGACGCGAAACCGGCTTTCGGCCTTCGCCGCAAGACCTTTCGAGCCTCGGGACCCGACCATGACCGACCACGCCGAACCCGCCCTGGAGCTGATCTCGTTCTGCATCGGCGAGCAGGAGTTCTGCATCGACGTGAAGACGGTCCGCGAGATCCGCGGCTGGACCCCGGCCACGCCGATCCCGCACGCCCCCGCCTTCCTGAAGGGCGTGATCAACCTGCGCGGCGCGATCATGCCGGTCATCGACCTGCGCAACCGCCTGGGCCTGGGCGTCACCGTCCCCGAGACCCGCCACGTCATCGTCGTGGTCGAGTGCCAGGACCGCCTGGCCGGCATCCTGGTCGACGCGGTCAGCGAGACCTTCACCGTGTCGCGCGACCACCTGCAGCCGACCCCGGACCTCGGCACCGACGAGCTGCGCTTCATCCAGGCGATCATCTCGCTGGACAGCCGCCTGATCACCTATCTGCGCATGGACGACGTCTTCCCGGCCCAGGTCAGCCAGGCGGCGTAATTCCGACCTCACGGCCGGAACGACAAAAGGGGCGGACCGCGAGGTCCGCCCCTTTTTGATTCAGCACCCCGGTTGGGGCAGACGCATGCGCCTGTCCCCAACCGATATCGACTACTTTCCGCTGACGATCTTCGCGGCGGCCGCGTGGAAGACGGCTTCGGCCTCGGCGGCGTCGGCCACGGCGGTGTGGCGGTCGGCGGCGACCGGCATGGCCGCGCGGCCGGTGGTGGGGGCGGCGTAGCTCTGGGCCACCCGGCGGGCGTCTTGGGCGCGCAGGGCGGCGTTGTTCGAGGCCGTCTCGTGCCAGTGGGCCAGCTGGCCGGCGGTCAGGGCCCCGTCGGCGGGCAGGTCGCCGTGATGCACCACCTCGCCGAAGCCGATGGCCACKAAGCCGTGGATCACGCCGTAGTCCTCTTCCGACAGCAGGAACGTGATCTGCCGCTCCTCGACCTGGCCGGTATAGACGTCCTGCTCAGGATCGAACTCGCGGAGGACCAACACGTCGCCCACGGCGAACTCGCGGTCGTTGCGGCGGATCTCGAAGCGCTTCTTGCCCGAGCGCACGGCGGCGAAATACTGGGGCCAGGTCTTCAGTTCGTGACGGGTCATGAGCGGTTCTTCGGGGGGAAAGGGGCGGGCTCTTAGCCTGCGTCGGACTCTATAGCAATCGGAGAGGGCGCGCGCAGCGGGATCGAACCGGCGGCCGAGGGGTTGAGGAGGCATGATCCACTCCTTCCTCATCGGGCTGGTCGCCGGCGCGCGCTCCATCACCCCTTTCGCGGCCGTCAGCGAGGCGGCCAGACGGGGCGAACTGCCCCACGACAACGGCGCGCCGTCGTGGCTGGGCGATCCACTGGTCTCGGCCGGCTCCAAGCTCCTGGCGGGCGGCGAGCTGTGGGGCGACAAGCTGCACTCCGCCCCCGACCGCATCGTGCCGGCGGGGCTCCTGGCGCGGGTGGTCACCGCCGGCCTGGCCGGAGCCGCCCTGGCCCCGCGCAAGCAGGCGCTGGCCGGCGCGGCCCTGGGCGCGGGCGCGGCCATCGTCGCCGCCTTCGTCACCTTCKATCTGCGGATGCGGGCCATGCGCCGTTTCGGCCAGACGCCGACGGGCCTGGTCGAGGACGCGATCACGGTCGGCGCGGCGCGCTGGGTGGTGGCCTCGGCGCGCCGCTAGGCCGGGTCAGCTCAGGCCAATCAGCTCAGGCCAATCAGCTCAGGCAGGTGCGGGCGATCTCGGCGCGCAGTTCGGGCAGGCCGTAGCCCTTCTCCGACGAGGTGGCCATGACCTTCGGGAAGGCCGCCGGACGCTTGGCGATGGCCTTCAGGGTCTTCTCGACGGTGGCGTCCAGTTCGGCCTGCTTGATCTTGTCGGCCTTGGTCAGGACGATCTGGTACGAGACCGCCGCGATGTCGAGCGCGTCCAGGGCCTCGGCGTCCACCGCCTTCAGCCCATGGCGGGCGTCGATCAGCAGGTAGACGCGCTTGAGGTTCACTCGGCCGCGCAGATAGGCGCGGCCCAGGTCCTGGAACTTGTCGGCGATGCTCTTGGACACCCGCGCGAAGCCGTAGCCCGGCAGGTCGACCAGGCGCAGCTTCTCGGCCAGCACGAAGAAGTTGACCTCCCGCGTGCGCCCCGGCGAGTTCGAGGCGCGCGCCAGGTGGTTCTGCCCGACCAGCCCGTTGATCAGGCTGGACTTGCCGACGTTGGAGCGGCCGGCGAAGGCCACTTCCGGCAGGCTGGGGGCCGGCATGCCGTCCATCTTGACCGCGCCCATCATGAAGGTCGCCGGTTGGGCGAACAGCACGCGGGCGGCCTCGATCTCCTCGTCGGTATAGGCGAGTTCATCCATCAGGTGGCCTCGACGGCCTTGCCGCGCAGGCGGGCGATGAACTTGTCGATCGGGTTCTCGACCTTGTAGCGGTGCATGATGATGTACTGCTGGATGATCGTCAGCACGTTGCTCCAGCACCAGTAGATCACCAGGCCCACGGCCATGCCCGACAGGGTGAAGGTGAAGATGATCGGGAAGAACTGGAAGATCTTCTGCTSGACGGGGTCGCCGGCCGGCGGGTTCATCGACGTGGTCAGCCACATGGTGAAGCCGTACAGCAGCGGCCAGATGCCCAGGTGGGCGATCGAGGCGCCCAGGAACGGCAGGGTGGCCGGATCCCAGTGGATCGCACCGAACAGGTTGAACAGGGTGGTGGGTTCCGGCGCCGACAGGTCGACGATCCAGCCGAAGAACGGCGCGTGCCGCATCTCGATGGTCACCGTCAGCACCTTGTACAGCGAGTAGAAGACCGGAATCTGGATCAGCATCGGGATGCAGCCCATCATCGGGTTGATCTTCTCCTTGGCGTACAGGCCCATCATCTCCTGCTGCTGCTTGGCCGGATCGTCCTTGAACTTGGCCTTCAGCTTCTCGACCTCGGGGGCGATCTTCTTCATCTTCGCCATCGACTCGTAGCTCTTGTCGGCCAGCGGGAAGAGGATCAGCTTCAGGGCCACGGTCAGCAGCATGATGGCCACGCCGAAGTTGCCCACCAGCTTGAAGAAGATCTCCAGGATGTTGAAGATCGGCCGGGTGATGACCGAGAACATCCCCCAGTCCACCGCCTTGTCGAAGCTGGGGATGACGCTGGTCGGACGATTCCAGAACTGCCACCAGACCACCGGCTTGCCGCCGTACTCGTAGCGGGTCAGCAGCGGCACGGTCTTGGCGCCGGCGAACAGGCGGGTGGAGTTGGTCAGGGTCGCGCCGGCCGCCAGCGAGCGCGGCGCGCCGGTGAAGGCCGATTCATAGATGTCGACGCCGTTCGACTGGGTGACCATGAAGCGGCCGTCGATCATCTCGGACTGCTCGGGGATCAGCGCGGCCAGCCAGTACTTGTCGGTGGTGCCGATCCAGCCGCCCTTGGACTTCAAGCCCTGCTGGACGGGACGGTCCTTCTTCCACTTCGGGTACTTGGCCTTGTCCTGCAGGATGTACTTGCCGCCCTCGACGCCGTCGATGCCGCCCAGCACGCCGATGCCGCCTTCGTAGACGATCTGGGTCTTGCCCAGGCCGTGGGGGCCGTCGGTGGGGATGCCCTGGCGCTGGACCGAGGCGTAGGGGGCCAGGGCCACGGCCGCGCCGCCCTGGTTGCGGACGCTGTCGGCCACGGTGAACATGGCGTCGGCGTCGACCGAGATGGTGCGGGTGAACACCAGGCCCTGGCCGTTGTCGTAGGTCAGKACGACCGGGGTGCTGGGGCGCAGGACCTGGCCGGGCGCGGCGGTCCACACGGTGTTGGGCGTGGGCAGGCCGGTCATGCCCGCGATGCCGGCCCAGCCGAAGTCGGCGAACCAGGCGTTCTCGGCGCCCTCGGGGCGGAACAGCTCGACCGGCGGCGAATTCTTGTCGGCCGTCTGGGTGTAGCGCTTGAGCCAGAGGTCATCGATACGCGCGCCCTTCAGGGCGATCGAGCCCGACAGGGCTGGGGTGTCGACATTGATGCGCGGGCTCTGGGCCTTGGCGGCGTCGCGCGACAGCTTCAGCGGCTGGGGCAGGCCGTCGGCGCCGATCGTCATGCCGGGCTGGGCGGCGGCCTGGGCCGCGGCGGCCTTCTTGGCGCGAAGCTCGGCCTCGCGCTGCTTCTGCTGCGGGCCCATCACGAAGAACTGGTAGCCGATCAGGATGGCGAACGCGCAGACGAGAAACAGCAGCGTGTTCTTGTTGTTGGTGTCGTTCTGCATGGGTTGGGACTTAACCAGAAACGGAGGAATCGGACGCGGCGGGGGCGTGCGGAGCGGGCGGCTGGCCCGGGCCCGCGCGATCGAGGTCGGCGGCGAGGCTTATCAGCGCGGTTTTAACGTCGTCAAGCAAACGCCCCCATGGCCGCTGGCCGGTTCCGCCGCGGGCGATGAACACATAGTCGCAAGACGGGCGGCCATGAAGGGGGAGAAGCAGTCGGGCGGCCTCTCGCAGGCGTCTTTTTGCGCGATTCCGCTCGACCGAGCCGCCGATCTTCTTGGTGGCGGTGAAACCGGCCCGGATCAGCGGGTCGTCGTCGTGGCGGGGACGCATCTGCAGGAACACCGCGCCGCGCGCCAGGTTGGGCGCCTTGGCGGCCTTCAGGAAGTCCGGGCGCTTCTTCAGGCGCTCGATCTTCGGACCCGAGGGGGGCGACGGCGGAAGCGGGGTTCCGGTCATGAAAAAAGCCGCCCTTTCCGGCGCAGGCGCAGAGCCTGGTTCGAGGAAAGGGCGGCTTCCATCATGGTCTTTATCCCGCCGTGAGCGGGAGAAGGCTGTTAGGCCGTCAGGCGCTTACGGCCCTTGGCGCGGCGACGCGCGACGATCTTCTGGCCGTTCTTGGTGGCCATACGCGCGCGGTAGCCGTGACGGCGGGCTCGCACGAGCTTCGACGGCTGGAATGTCCGCTTCACGAGGTGGCTCCGAATACAATAGTGGGACGCGAGGGCCGCAGGGCCTCCGCGAGTGAGGGGCGGTGGATAAGGGAACGGGCGGACGCTGTCAACCTGAGTCCGACACGAACACGAGTCGGATCAGGGGCTTGGGTCCGCCGTCTCAGCGACACGCCGCGAAGAACCGGACGATCGCGGCGCGCTCGTCGTCGTTCCGGGCGGCCAGGTCGGGTTCGCCGTCCACGGAAATCCGGCCGGTGACGCGGAAGGCCAGCAGGGCGGGATCGCGCGGCGAGGCCCGGAACTCCAGCCGGGTCCCCGACTCGTCCCCCAGGACCTTGGCCGGGTAGCGGCGGGCGACCGCGCCGGCGTTCACCGCGACGCTGCCGAAGACCACGGCGCCCGGCTTGTCCGGCGGAGGGACAGAGACGACGACCCGCCCGCCCGCGCATTCCAGGTCCATGAGGCTGAAGTCGCTCTCGTCGGGCATGTACGACAGGCCGCCCGCGACGATCTGCCAGTGGGGCGGATTGTCGGCGGCCTCGGCCCCGGCGGCCGACAGCGACGCGAGCAGGGCGACGGCGGCCAGGCGCTTCACGCTTGGGGCTCCGTCGGCGTGATCACCGCCTTGCCKACCACCTTCCGGTCCGCCAGCAGGTCGAAGGCATGGCGCCAGTGGTCGAGGTCGAACTCGGCGTGCACGTGCGGTCGGATCACGCCCCGGTCGGCCATCGTCCAGATCGCCTCGGCGTTCTCGCGGCCCTTGTCGGGGAATTGCCGACCGTACTCGCCGGCCCGCACGCCCATCACCGAGAAGCCCTTGATCAGCGGCATGTTGACCGAGACGTTCGGGATGCGGCCCGAGGTGAAGCCGATCACCAGCAGCCGGCCGTCGAAGGCGATGCAGCGCACGCTCTCGTCGAAGACGTCGCCGCCCACCGGGTCGTAGATCACGTCGGCGCCGTGGCCGCCGGTGATCGCCTTCACCCTGTCCCTGAAGCCGCCGGTCACGTTGACCACGGCGTCGGGGGCGTAGAGGCGCTGGACCTCGGCCAGCTTGGCGTCGGAGGCCGAAGCGGCGATCACCCGCGCGCCCAGGGCCTTGGCCAGGTCCACCGCCGCCAGCCCCACCCCGCCGGCCGCGCCGTGCACCAGCACCCACTCGCCCGGCTCCAGTCGCGCGCGGCGGACCAGGGCGACATAGGCGGTGAGATAGGCCGCGCCGTAGGCGGCGGCCTCGGCGAACGACAGCCGCGCGGGCTTGGGCTTGAGGGCGCTCGCCGACAGCACGGCGTATTCCGCGAACCCGCCCAGCCGCGCCCCGCCGACCACGGCGTCGCCGATCTTCCAACCGGTCCCGCCGTCTCCCCCAGCACCTTCTCCAAGGACGGCGACCTCTCCAGCCAGGTCCAGGCCCGGGGTGAAGGGCAGGGGCGGCTTGAACTGGTACTCGCCCCGGGTCATCAGCAGGTCGGGGAAGTTGACGCTGGCGGCCCTGACCCGGACCAGCACCTCGCCGGGGCCGGGCGTCGGCGTGGGGACCTCGCGGACCGCGCAACCGGCGAAGTCGGGGGCCAGGTCTTCGACGACGAGGGCGCGCATCAATCCATCCGCATGAAGGTTGTCATCCCGGAAGCCTCGCAGAGGCTGTCCGGGACCCAGGGGACTGGGCAACAGCGATGCGGTTCACCTGGGTCCCGGGTCTTCGCTTCGCTACGCCCGGGATGACAACGGAGATGAAGAATCGAACGCCGTCCGCACCAGCCGCGCGATCTCGCGGCACGCCGCATCGGCCGCCGGCACCGCGCCGGTGAAGGCGGTGAAGCCGTGGGCCAGGCTGTCGTAGCAGCGGTAGGTGACCGGCACGCCGGCCGCGACCAGGCGCTTGGCGTAGGCCTCGCCCTGGTCGACCAGCGGGTCGAAGCCGGCGGTGACCACCACGGCCGGGGCCAGGCCCGACAGGTCTTCGGTCTTGTCCGGCGACAGGCGCGGATCGGCCGGGTTCGCGTCGGGGCCCATATAGTGGCCCATGAACCAGTCCATGATCGGCCGGCTCAGCGGATAGGCGTCGCCGTAGGTGGTCATGGAGGGCGTCTCGCTGGCCACGTCGACGGCGGGGTAGATCAAGAGCTGCAGGGCCGGCTGGGCCTCGCCCAGGCGCTTCATCTCCTGGGCGACGATGGCCGAGAAGTTGCCGCCCATCGAGTCGCCGCCGATCGCCGCCGTCCCGGGCAGGGCCCCGAACCGCGCGGCGTTGTCGCGGCCCCAGCGGAAGGCGGCCAGAACGTCGTCCAGCCCGGTGGGGAAGCGGTGGTCCGGCGCCAGGCGATAGTCGACCGACAGCACCGCCGTGCGCGCCACCCGCGCCAGGATCCCGCAGAAGGCATGGCAGGTCTCGAGATCCCCGATCACCCCGCCGCCGAAGTGGGCGAAGACGATCAGCGGGGCGCTGCTGTCCTGGTCGGCGGGACGGTAGGCGCGCAGCTTGATCGAGCCGTTCGGGCCGTCGATCGACAGGCTCTCGTTGCGCACGCCCGGCTCGGGCGGACCGCTCATGGCGGCCAGGCCCCGGGCGCTGGCGGCGCGGGCCTCGTCCGGCGACAGGGTGGTCATGGACGGCATCTTGGCGGCGGCCGCGGCCAGGAACTGGAAGCGCGGGTCCAGGGTCCGCCCGCCCCGATAGACCGTTCCGCCGCCCGACATCGCCCGCAGGATCGGGCTGGGCAGGGACATCATCGCCTTGAGGATGAACTTCTGGACGGCGGGATCGGCCATTCGGGCTCTTTCTTATATCTTGGCGGGGGTGTTTCGAGGGGCGGGGCCTCTAGGGGCGAGGCAGGGCGGGCAGGCCGCCCAGGATCATCCGGACGGCGAAGTCGGCGGCCCCGTCGACGTCGATGGGCCGGCGCTCCAGCATCTTGTCGCCGATCTCGCGCGCCACGGCGATGCAGGCGGCGGCGAAGTAGTCGAGGTCGACGGCCGGGGCGTGGTCGTGCTCCAGCACCTTGGCCAGGGCCGCGTGGACCTCGTCGAACACCGCCTGGATCTCGGGCGTGGCGCGGGCGTGGGGGAAGACCTCGCCGGCCGGCCGGTTGACTCGCCAGCTCTCGTGCTCGCCCTCCAGGAACTCGAAATAGGCCCGCACGGCGCCGCGCAGGAAGCTTTCGAAGTCGGCCGCCTTGTCGGACTCGGCCCGCAGGATCGGCCGGAAGCGCCGCGCGCCGTCGTCGGCCAGGGCGTCGAACACTTCTTCCTTGGACTTGTAGTAGTTGTAGAAGGTGCCCGAGGCCAAGCCCGTGCGGCGGATGATGTCGCGCACCGTGGCGGCCTCGTAGCCCAGCTCGCCGAACACCGCCCGCGCCGCGTCGAGGATCGACTGGCGGTTGGCGACCTTGGTGCGCTCGCGCTTGCCGGGGCGGTTGTCCTCGGCGGGGGCGCGGGCGGGGAAATAGGCGATGTTCGACATCGGACGCGACTCGTGGCGAGGCCCAGATGACGCCCCGTCATGATCTCAGCCTCATTCCGCCGCCAGTGGCAAGGATTCCGACGCGCGCGCCGGGACCGGCAGCGCGCCGCCGGTCGAACGGGCCCGTTTCTCGCCGGCCGCGATCTCCTTCTTGAGGTCGGCGCAATAGACCCCGAAGTCGACCTGGATCGTGTGGCGGGCCGAGGCGTAGTACTGGCCGGTGTGGCGTTCCTCGTCCTTGGCGGTGATGCGCTGCATCTCGGCCGTCGACGGCAGGGCGTAGCGGCCGGTCAGGTATTCGGCCACCAGCTTGGATTGCTGCTCGGCGAAATTGACCAGGGTCGGCAGGGCCTGGGCCAGGCCCATGTAGAAGAGGTCGGGCACGCCCGGCTTCATCATCCGCTTGAACAGCGGCAGCTTGTGATCCGCGTCGGGGACCAGGGCCGGATCGGCCAGGAACGGGAAGCTTATCTTGTAGCCGGTGGCGAACAGGATGACGTCCACGGGCTCGACGCTGTCGTCGGCGAAGCGGACGTTACGGCCTTCCAGCGCCTTGATCGCCGGCTTGAAGGTGATGTCGCCGCAGCCGGCCCGCGTCAGGAACTCGCCGCTGACCGAGGGGTGGGCCTCCAGCGGCTCGTGGTCGGGCTTGGGCAGGCCGTAGTCCTCCATCCGGCCCACGTGCTTGCGGATCAGCGAGCGGACGATCTTCAGGCCCAGCTTGCGCGGCATCCACGGCGGCATGGCCGATTTATCGGACGGCTTGCCGTTCAGGTATTTCGGGAACACCCACACCCCGCGCCGGGCCGAGACGATCAGCTTGCCGGCGATCGGGCGCTGGGCCAGTTCGCTGGCGATATCCATGGCCGAATTGCCCATGCCGACGACGACGACGGTCTTGCCGCGCATGTCGACCGGGTCGAACGGGTCGCTGTAGGCGTGGGCGTGGAAGGCGGGGCCGTCGAAGGCGCCCGGATATTCCGGCACGCGCGGGTCCCAGTGGTGGCCGTTGGCGACGACCAGCACGTCGTAGAGCCGGGTCTCGCCGGTCGACAGGGTCACCGACCACAGGCCGTTCTGGGCGCGCTCGGCCCGCAGCACCTTGGTGTTGAAGGTGATGGTCTCGCGCAGGCCGAAATGCGCGACGTAGTCCTTGAAGTACTGGAAGACCTGGCTGTGGTGGGGGAAGTCGGGCCAGTCGGCTGGGACCGGGAAATCCTCGAAGGCCAGGCGCCATTTGCTGGTGTCGATGTGCAGGCTCTCGTAGCAGGCCGACAGACCGTTGGGGTTCTTGTAGTACCAGTTGCCGCCGATGTCGTCGGAGGCCTCGAAGCAGTCATAGGGGACGCCGGCGTCCTTCAGCCGCTTGGCGGTGGTGAAGCCGCTGCAGCCCGCGCCGATGATGCAGACTCGTGGCAATGCCGAGGTCATCGCCTGCTCCCTGACTTATCGTTGTTCAGATGAGCGTATCAGCGTTATGCGGGGCGTCAAACTGCCGTTGCGGCAGGGCGTCAGCCGCGCTCAGCCGCCCCAAGGCGCTAGTTGACGGCGCGCGGCGAGTAAGTGGCCGTGCAGCGCGTCTTGCACTGCATCCACTGGGTCGGGCAGGCGTCGTCGTCGCCGTTGGCGCGGCAGAAGAAGTAGGTGCGGTTGCAGGCCGAGCGGCACTGGTCCGGATCGCGGCCCTGGGACGCGCCGGTCAGCGGGATCAGCGGCGGCGGCAGGGCCGGGCTGTCGCCTTGGACCGGGGCGGCCTCGGACGTCTGGGCGACCACGCGCGTCGGCTTGGCGGTCTGGGCCGTGGCCGATCCCGTCAGGGCGGCGGCGATCAGCAGGAGGGCGAGGACGCGGCGCATGCCGCCGGTTCTAGCGGGCCGGTATTGAGGTTCGGTTAACCATGTTTTCCGCCGCCGTCCTTAGGGGACCGGGCACGCCGTGCGCGTCGCCTGGTAGCTGGCGAAGGCCTGGGTCTTGTCGCCGTCGCGGGCGGTGATCGTCCAGGCCAGCGTGTCGCCCTTCAGGGTCCAGCGGTTCAGGAAGCTGGAGGGCGGATAGCTGTAGGAGAGCTCGAAGCCGTCCTCGCGGACCGCGCCGGCCCCGGTGGCCGTGTAGTCGCCGCCGAAGCTGTCGGCCCAGTAGCCGGTCAGCATCGCGGGGAGGGCGCCCTTGGGCGCCTTGGCGCCGATCACCAGGTGGGCGGCGTAGCGGTCCTTGGGATCGGCCTTGGCCTGGCTTGAGGACTCGATCACGAACAACGCGCCCAGGGCCGCCGGCTTGGCCGACAGGTCCAGCGTCACCGGCTTGCCCATCACCTCGCCCGTTCCGCGCCAGCAGCCTTCCAGCGCCTTCACCTGGACGGGCAGCGGCGCCGACGGCGCGTCCTGGGCCAGGGCCGGCCCCGCCGTCAGGGCCACGGACGCCGCGATCACGCTCGAAACTTTCATGTCATTCCCCTTGCCGCCGCCCCCTTGGCGCCGACGCCAACTGGACCGACTCGGCGGTCCGACGCCAGTCCCCGCCTAGGGTTGCGACGTCGCCAGGAAGGCCGCCAGGCCCTCGGCCAGGTGGTCGAACAGGGCGCGCATGCGCGGGGTGGCGCGCAGGTCCTCGTGCATGACCAGCCAGACCTCCAGGCGGAAACCGATCTGGCCGGGGCAGACCGGGACCAGGGCTGGGTCGCGGCGGGCGATGCCGTGCTGGATGAAGCCCACCCCGCAGCCGGCGCGGATGGCGGCCAGCTGGGCCAGGTCGTTGTCGGCCCGCAGGGTGAAGTCGTCGCGGCTGATCGGCAGGCGCTGCATCAGGCCGCGCAGGAACGGCGTCTCGCGGTCGAAGCCGACCAGGGCGTGGCCCTTCAGGTCGTGCACGCTGGCCGGAACGCCTTCGGCCTCGAGATAGCGCCGGTGGGCGTAGAGGCCCAGATGGGTGTCGGCCAGGCGGCGGGCGACCAGGGCGTCCTGGGTGGGGCGGACCATGCGCACGGCGATGTCGGCCGCGCCGCGCAGCAGGTCCTGCTGCTGGTTGTCCAGCGACAGCTCGACGGCGACGCCTGGATGCCTGGGGCGGAAGTCGGCCAGGATCGGCGGCAGGGCCTCGGCGCCGATGATCTCGCTGGCGGTGACGCGGACCACCCCGCGCCCCGTGTCGCCGGCCCCCGACGCCGCGCGGACCAGGGCCCCGGCCGCCGTGGCCATGGCCTGGGCGTGGGGCTGGAGATCCAGCGCAGCATCCGTGGGTTTCAAGCCCTGGGGCGAGCGGGTGAACAGGGCCACGCCCAGGCCGCGCTCCAGCTCGGCGACCTGGCGGCCCAGGGTCGGCTGTGTCAGGCCCAGGGCCCGCGCGGCGGCCGATAGGCTGCCCTCGGTCATCACCGCCAGGAAGGCGCGGTACAGGCTCCAGTCGGGATCGCTCATGCATTAATGCATGGCAGATCAAGAGTGTTCGTCAATTCTCGTTTGGAGCCCCGCGAGCGATCTTCCGGTCACCAGAACGGGAGACGGACATGAATTCGAACCAGCACTGCATCGCCCTGGTGGTCGGCGCGGCCGGCGGTATCGGGGGCGAGGTCGCCGCCGCCCTGGCCCGGCACGGCTGGACCGTGCGGGGCCTGACCCGCCGTCCCATGCCCGCCCGGCCGGGGCTGGAATGGGTGTCCGGCGACGCCATGGTCGCCGCCGACGTGGCCCGCGCCGCCCAGGGCGCCCGGTTGATCGTCCACGCCGCCAACCCGCCGGGCTACAAGAACTGGGGCAAGCTGGTGCTGCCGATGCTGGACAACACCCTGGCCGCGGCCAAGGCCGAGGGCGCGCGGGTCCTGCTGCCGGGCACGGTCTACAATTTCGGCCTGGAGACCTTCCCCCTGGTCGACGAGACCGCGCCCCAGGCCCCGACCACCCGCAAGGGCAGGATCCGGGTCGAGATGGAGCGGCGGCTGAAGGCGGCCTCGGCGGAAGGGACGCCGGTGCTGATCGTCCGGGCCGGCGACTTCTTCGGCCCGCACGCCGGCAACAACTGGTTCGGCCAGATGGTGATCAAGCCGGGCCAGCCGGTGAAGTCCGTGACCGAGCCGGCGACGCGGGGTGTCGCCCACGCCTGGGCCTATCTGCCCGACCTGGCCGAGACCATGGCCCGCATCCTGGACCGCTCCGAGCGCCTGGGGGCGTTCGAGGTGTTCCACTTCGGCGGCCACCTGCTGGGCTGGGGCGAGATGGCGGCCTCGGTGCGGCGGGTGACCGGCCGGCCGAACCTGCCGGTGATGGGCTTCCCCTGGTGGCTGGTCGCGGCCCTGTCGCCGGTCGTGCCGCTGTTCCGCGAGATGGCCGAGATGCGCTACCTGTGGCGCGAACCGCTGGTGCTGGACGACCGCAAGCTCCGAGCGTTCCTGGGGGACGTGCCGCACACGCCGCTGGACGCGGCGGTGGCGGCGAGCCTGCGGGCGCTGGGGTGCTTGGAACACCCGACCGGGCTCGTGGGCGAGCCGGTGCGGGCCTAGGGCGACGAAGGGGACACACACTCACGGCGAAGCCTCACCGGGTCGGCAGAGGCCTTCGGGTGAATGTGTGTCCCCCGTTTCTGGCTCGGCGCTACTTCTTCAACTTCTCGATCAGCGCCATGGCTGCCGACGGGTTGCGCACCTTCGCCCCGGCGATGAAGTAGGCGAAGACGTCGCCGCGCTGGGCMCAGCCCTGGGTCTGCTTGGCGATGGCGTCCAGCTCGTCAGAGCTCATGCCGGTGGGTTCGTCCGGCTTGCTGGACATCAGGCGGGCATAGGTGAAGTTCGCCGTCGGTTCGTCGATGCAGGGCCAGGTCGGCTCCTCGTCGTCGACGGCGTAGACGATGGCCGCGCCATACTTGGCGGCCAGGTCGTAGAATTCCTGGGTGGCGAAGGTCGGGCTGCGGACCTCCAGGGCGTGGCGCGCCGGCCGGCCGCCGATCTCCTTGGGCAGCAGCTTGAGGAAGCCCTCGAAGTCGACCGGGTCGAACTTCTTGGTGGCCATGAACTGCCAGTTGATGGGACCCAGCTTCGGCCCCAGCTCCTCCAGCCCCTGGGATAGGAACTTCTCCAGGGAGTCGTTGTTCTCGGACAGCACCCGGCGGTTGGTGCAGAAGCGGCTGGCCTTGACCGAGAACACAAAGTCGTCCGGCGTTTCGTCGCGCCACTTCCGCCAGCTGTTGGGCTTGAAGGTGGAATAGTAGGTGCCGTTGATCTCGATGCTGGTCAGCTTGGACGAGGCGTATTTCAGCTCGTCCTTCTGCTTGAGATCGTCGGGATAGAAGGTTCCCCGCCAGGGTTCGAACGTCCAGCCGCCGATGCCGGTGCGAATGATGCCGGACATGAGTGTTCCCTTCCTGTTCTCGGCGCGCACCCTAGGCGAGGCGGGCGAGAACAGGCAAGCGGGAAAACGCTGGTCGCTAGCGGCGGACCTGCAGTTCCTGCACCTCGGCGCGACCGCTGCGCTTGTCGAACACGCAGGTGGCCTTGCCGCGCGCGCCCTTCATGTGCCTGGGCTTGTAGACGCCTTCGAGGCTGGAGACGGTCACTGACTGGAAAGTGTCGCCATAGGCGGTGACGCGGACGTTGCGCAGCTCCTGGGCGGCGGCGATGCAGGCCTTGTCGGAGCGGACGCGCAGGTCGTTCCAGGAGCCCGGCGTCGAGGCCTGGGCGGCGGAAGCGGTCAAGGCGACAAGGGCGGCGGCGAGGACGAGGCGCATGGGGAACTCCGACGGTGGAATGGCGAGGCTCAACGGTCGGATGTGACGGTGGGTTGCGTTCTCAGCATTCCACACGATTGACGGAAAGCCCCACCGCCAGCCCGCCCAGCGAGGTCTCCTTGTAGATTTCGTTCATGTCCTCGCCGGTGCGCTTCATCGTGGCGATCACCTTGTCGAGGCTCACCGAATGCTGGCCGTCGCCMAGCAGGGCCAGGCGGGCGGCGTCGATGGCCTTGATCGCGCCCATGGCGTTGCGCTCGATGCAGGGGATCTGGACCAGGCCGCCGATCGGGTCGCAGGTCAGGCCGAGGTTGTGCTCCATGCCGATCTCGGCGGCGTTCTCGATCTGGTCGTTGGTCCCACCCAGCGCGGCGCAGAGCCCCGCCGCCGCCATCGAGCAGGCCACGCCGACCTCGCCCTGGCAGCCCACCTCGGCCCCGCTGATCGAGGCGTTGCGCTTGTACAGCGCGCCGATGGCCGCCGCCGTCAGCAGGAACACCCGCACCCCCTGCGGCGTGCCGTTGTGGAAGCGGTGGTAGAAGCGCAGCACCGCCGGGATCAGGCCGGCCGCGCCGTTGGTCGGGGCGGTGACCACGCGTCCGCCGGCCGCGTTCTCCTCGTTGACCGCCATGGCCCACAGGTTGACGAAGTCCATGGCCGCCAGCGGGTCGCTGATCTGGCGCTCCATGCGGCCCTGGATCGTCTGGTGGATCTGGCGGGCCCGGCGCTTGACCGCCAGTCCGCCGGGAAGCGTGCCGGTCTCGCGCATGCCCCGGTCGATGCAGGCCTCCATGGCCTGGAAGATGCGATCCAGGCCGGCGTCGAGCTGCGGCTGGTCCATCCGCGCCAGCTCGTTGGCGCCCATCACCCCGGCGATCGACAGGCCCGCGTCGGCGGCGCGCTGCAGCAGATCGGCGCCGCTCTCGAAGGGGTGGGGGACCTCGGGACCGGGATCGGGCGGGGTGTTGCGGCCCATCTCGCTCTCGTCGCGCACGAAGCCGCCGCCGATCGAGAAATAGGTGCGCTCGGCCAGCACGACGCCAGCGGCGTCGAAAGCCGTAAAGGTAAGCCCGTTGGGATGCTGGGGCAGGCGCTCGTGGCCGGCCCAGACGATGTCGCGCGCCTCGTCGAAGGCGATGGGATGGTCGCCGCCCAGGGGCAGGGACTGGGTCGCCTGGGTTTCCAGCAGCGCCGCCTCGCCGGCGTCGGGGTCCAGCTCGGCGGGAACGAAACCCATCAGGCCCAGGATCACCGCCCGGTCGGTGGCGTGGCCGCGCCCGGTCAGGGCCAGGGAGGCGTAGAGCCGCGTCTCGACCCGAACGACCTGGGACAGCTTCCCGGCGTCGCGCAGCCGCCCGACAAACAGGCCGGCGGCCGTCATCGGCCCCATGGTGTGGCTGCTCGATGGGCCGACGCCCAGCTTGAACAGGTCGAAGACGGAGGCTGTCATTTTCTAGATTTCACAAAACGCGTCTGGCGGCCCGTGAACGGATTGGGGGACACACACTCACCCCGAAACGGCGCGGATAGTCTCCAACGCCCAGGGTGAGTGTGTGTCCCCGCCTTCATCCCGGACGGCGCTGAACTACTTCCGGTCCGCTTTCGTCGTGTCCCGCAGCGCCTTGAACTCGGACCCCGCCTGCCATTCCGGCCAGGTCTTGGAATTGGCCAGGTCCGCGCCGACCTCGTAGAACAGGCCGATGTCCTGGGCCTGGCCGCTCAGGTCCCAGTCCGCCGACCATTCGTCGGCCGGCTGGTGGTAGCGGTTGGCGGTATAGTCCTCTTCCGCCTTCTGGCCGGCTTCCTTGCCGCCCTTGACCAGGTCCTCGCCGGAGCCGACCGAGATGGCCGGCACGCCGCGCTTGGCGAACGGGAAGTGGTCCGAGCGGTAGAAGTGGCCGGCCTGGGGCGACGGGTCGGGCGTGAAGTAGCGGCCGTGGGCCTTGGCCTTGGCCACCAGCAGGTCCTGCAGGTCGACCTTGCCGTCGCCCGAGGTGGTGATGTCCTTGGCCGGACCGGCCGCCGACAGGGCGTCGATGTTCAGGTCGGCCACGGTCTTGGAGATCGGGTACAGCGGGTTGGCCGCGTAGTATTCCGAGCCCAGCAGGCCGCGCTCCTCGGCGGTGACCGCCAGGAACAGGATCGAGCGTTGCGGGGCCGGCTGGCTCTTGAAGGCGCGGGCCAGCTCCAGGATGGCGGCGATCCCGTCGGCGTTGTCGATCGCGCCGTTGTAGATCTTGTCGCCCTTGGCGTCCGGCTGGCCCACGCCCAGGTGGTCCCAGTGGGCGCTGTAGATGATGGTCTCGTCGGGCCGGGCCGAGCCCTTGATCCGGCCGGCGACGTTCTTGGACACGATCACCGAGTGGTTGACGGCGTATTCGGCCGAGAAGGTCGCGCCCTTCAGTTCCACCGGCTTGAAATCGCGGCCCTGGGCCTGCTTCTTGAGCGCGTCGAAGTCCAGGCCCGAGGCCTTGAACAGGTTGACGGCCACGTCGCGCTGGATCCAGGCCTCCAGGTTCGGATGGCTCTTGGTCGGGTCCTTGCGGACGATGTCGAACATCGTGTTGGTGTTGGAGTTCTTGACCGTGGCCCAGCCGTAGGAGGCCGGCGCGCTCTCGTGGACGATCAGCACCCCGGCCGCGCCCTGGCGGGCCGCCTCCTCGAACTTGTAGGTCCAGCGGCCGTAATAGGTCATGGCCTTGCCGCCGAAGTCGCCGGATCCCGTCTCGAAGTCGGGATCGTTGATCAGCACCACCAGGACCTTGCCCTTCAGGTCCATGCCCTTGAAGTCGTCCCAGTTCCGTTCCGGAGCCTTGACCCCATAGCCGACGAAGACCAGGGGCGCGTCCTTGATGGCGACGCTGTCGACATTGGTCATGGCCGCGCGCACGGCGATCTCGTCGCCTTGCGCGAGGTGGGCGTGCTCGCCGTTGATCATGAAGTGGGCGTGCATGTCGCCCTTGATGTCGAACTTGGCCAGCGGCACGTCCTGGGTCCAGGCGCGGGTCCCGTCCTTCTGCCCATTCTTCTCAAGCAAGTCGCCGGCGGGCTCCAGGCCGATGGCCTTCATCTGGCTCACGATGTAGTCGACCGACTTGGTCTCGCCCGCCGTGGCCGGGCCGCGGCCCTCGAACGCATCGGACGACAGCACCTTGATGTGGGCCGACAACTTGCCGGGGTCGATCTTCGGCGCGTCCGCCGCGTGCGCGAGCATGGGAACGACGATCAGGGCGGTCGCGAGCAGCAGGCGTTTCATCGGGTCTCTCTTTTGGAGCAGATCTTGATCGTTGGCGCGGACCCTAGCGGGACTGTCGCGCGGCGGCTAGCCATACCCTCGCCCGCTCGCGCATCACATCGCCTCGGTCGGCCGACCGCCCGCCTTCGGAGGGGACACGCGCAAGCTCATGTCCCCGGCCCCAGCCTCCTCGTTCAGCACCCGCGCATAGAGCGCCGGGTCGACATTGCCGCCCGAGCAAACGATCACGGCGGTCTGGCCCTTCAGGTCGATCTTGCCCGTCAGGGCTGCGGTCAGGGCCACGCAGCCGCCGGGCTCGACCACCAGCTTCAGCACCGAGAAGGCGTAGCGCATGGCCTCGGCGACCTCGGCGTCGGTGACCGCCACGATCCCCGACAGGTTGCGGCTGTTGATCGGCCAGGTCAGTTCGCCGGGGATCGGGGTCAGCAGGGCGTCGCAGAATGAGCGGGCGTCGGGGTCGATGGTCTCGCGCTTGCCGCTTTCCAGCGAGCGGCGGGTCTCGTCGAAGCCGGCGGGTTCGGCGCCCCAGACCTCGGTGGCCGGCGACAGCGCCTTCACGGCCGTGGAGATGCCGGCGATCAGCCCGCCGCCGCCGACGGGGCTGAGCACCTTGTCCAGCGTGAGGCCCAGGGCCTTGGCCTGCTCGACGATCTCCAGCCCCGCCGTGCCCTGGCCGGCGATGATGTGCGGGTCGTCGTACGAGGGCACCACCACGCAGCCGCGCTCGGCGGCGATCTGGTCGGCGATGGCGACGCGGTCCTCGGTGAAGCGGTCGTAGAAGCGGATCTCGGCCCCGAAGCCGCGCGTGCCCTCGACCTTCACGGCCGGGGAGTCGGACGGCATGACGATCAAGGCCGGGCAGCCCAGCAGCTGGGCCGCCAGGGCCACGCCCTGGGCGTGGTTGCCGGACGAGAAGGCCACCACCCCGCGCTTGCGTTCCGCGTCGGTCAGCTGGGACAGTCGGTTGTAGGCGCCGCGGAACTTGAAGGCCCCGGCCCGCTGCAGGGTCTCGGGCTTGATCAGCACCCGGCCGCCCAGGCGCTCGTTCAGCGCCGGGCTCTCGATCAGGGGCGTGCGGACGGCCAGGCCCTCGAGGCGGGCGGCGGCGGCTTGGATGTCGGACAGGGCGATGCTCATGCAGGAACCTCTATCGCCCTCCAAGCGGCGCCGAAACCCTTTGCGAGCGGCGCCGTTCCGAGGATAAGAGGACACACGATTTCGCTGGGGAGCCTTCCGTGAAGAAAGCCTTGTTCGCCGCCGCGGCCTGCGCCGCCGTGGCCGCCGCCGCGCCCGCCTTCGCCGGCGAAGTCTTTGTCGGCGTCTACAAGCACGACGTCACGTTCGTCGGGAACGCCGTCGGCCTGGGCGCCGCGGGTCGCGAGGACGGCGTCGACGTCCATCTGGGCTACCGCACCAACAAGATCGAGAGCCTGCGCTTCCTGGGCAAGCCGCAGGTCCACGCGATGATCTCGATCAACAGCGAGAACACCTCCAACTTCGTGGCCGCCGGTTTCGACTGGCATATCGAACTGGGCCAGCCGGGCGGCTTCTACCTGCGTCCGGGCATGGGCCTGGCCTATACGGACGGCGAGACCGGCCTGCCGCCGGTCAACGAGCCCGGCCTGACCCAGGCCGAGATCGATCGCCGCCTGAAGCTCTACAACACCCGCATCGACTTCGGCTCGAAGGTGCTGTTCGAGCCGGAACTGGCCCTGGGCTACCAGTTCAACGACCGCTGGTCGGGCGAGCTCAGCTACGTCCACCTCTCGAACGGCCAGATCTTCCACCAGGGCAAGAACCAGGGGCTTGACGACGCCGGGGTCCGGCTGGTCTACAAGTTCTGAACCGGGCGGCCCGCTTTTCAGCCGGGCCGTCACGCCGATCACAAGAGATGAAACGTCCGCCGCCGAGTCCTGTCGAAGGGCCGCGGGCGCCTTTCGGCAGGTGATAAGGCATATCTGAACATGGCCAACGTGACCGTTGTCGGCGCCCAGTGGGGCGACGAGGGCAAGGGCAAGATCGTCGACTGGCTGTCGAACCGGGCGGACGTCGTCGTCCGCTTCCAGGGCGGCCACAACGCYGGCCACACCCTGGTGGTCGACGGCAAGGTCTACAAGCTGGCCCTGCTGCCCTCGGGCGTGGTGCAGGGCAAGCTGTCGGTCATCGGCAACGGCGTGGTGGTCGATCCCTGGCACCTGCTGACCGAGATCGGCAAGATCGTCGACCAGGGCGTGGACATCACCCCCGACCTGCTGGTCCTGGCCGACAACGCCTGCCTGATCCTGCCGCTGGACAAGGATTTGGACCAGGCGCGCGAGGCCGCCTCGACCCAGAAGATCGGCACCACCGGCCGCGGCATCGGCCCGGCCTATGAGGACAAGGTCGGCCGCCGCGCCATCCGCGTCGCCGACCTGGCCGATCCGGAAGCCCTGAAGCCGAAGATCGCGCGCCTGCTCAGCCACCACGGCGCCCTGCGCCGGGGCCTGGGCCTGCCCGAGGCCGACGGCCAGGCGCTGTTCGACCAGCTGATGGAGATCGCGCCGAAGATCCTCGGCTACGCCCAGCCGGCCTGGCGCCTGCTGGACCAGGCCCACAAGGCCGGCAAGCGCATCCTGTTCGAGGGCGCGCAAGGCGCCCTGCTGGACGTCGACCACGGCACCTATCCGTTCGTCACCTCGTCCAACACCGTCGCCGGCCAGGCCGCCGCCGGCTCGGGCATGGGTCCCAAGGGCCCGGGCTACGTGCTGGGCATCRTCAAGGCCTACACCACCCGCGTSGGCGMAGGCCCGTTCGCCTGCGAGCTGGACGACGAGGTCGGCAAGCACCTGTCGACGGTGGGCCGCGAGGTCGGCGTCAACACCGGCCGTCCSCGCCGCTGCGGCTGGTWCGACGCGGTGCTGGTGCGCCAATCGGTCGCGATCAACGGCATCGACGGCATCGCCCTGACCAAGCTGGACGTGCTGGACGGCCTGAAGACCCTGAAGATCTGCGTCGGCTACCGGATCGGCGACAAGACCGTCGACTACCTGCCGGYCGGCATGCGCGACCAGGCCGCGGCCGTGCCGATCTACGAGGAAATGGAAGGCTGGAGCGAAAGCACCGCCGGCGCCCGCTCGTTCAAGGACCTCAACGCCAACGCCATCAAGTACGTGCGCCGCGTCGAGGAGCTGATCGGCGCCCCGGTGGCCCTGCTGTCGACCAGCCCCGAGCGGGACGACACCATCCTGATGCGCGATCCCTTCCAGGGCTGACCCGGTCGGGGCGGGCAGCGCTTTTTCTAAGGCCCAGTTACGATTGCTTAGCAGGCCAGGCCTTATGACGGCGGCTTCCCCACGGAGGTTCGCCGTCATTGGCCGTCGCGCGTCGTTTAATGAAGTCCGCCAACAAGGCGGATCGGCTGACGCGCAGCCTGCGGGCGCTTGACCGCGAGGCGTCGACCAGCCGTGTCCTGAACCTGCTGGCCATCGAGAGCCGCAGCGGCCACCGGCCGGAGCACGCCGAAGCGCCGCTGTTCCGCAACCGCATCCTCAACACCGCCCTGGTGGTCAAGCACCGCCTGCGGACCGACGACATCTTCCTGTTCGACGAGATCCGGCCGAACGCCACCAAGATCATCATCCCGTTCGAACGCAGCGACCTGGGCCTGGGCGGCCAGTCGTTCTTCGTGGGCCAGCGCGGCTGGGTCGATCTGCTGCGCGAGGCGTGCAACGAGCACACCGACATGGCGCGCGACGTCGCGACCCTGCGCCTGATCGACAAGCTCCCGTCCCTTGACCCGTTCCTGCTGCGCGAGCACCTGCGCCGCCACGGCCTGTCGGTGTCGTCGGCCTATTTCTCGCTGTCCAGCGCCGACATGGAGCAGATGCACAGCTTCGTGTCGGTGCAGATCTCGCACCTGATCAACCTGGCCTATCGCGACACCGGCCGGGTCACGCCCGGCGCCCACGCCGCCCGCCTGGTCGAGGCCCTGCTGTCGACCCATGTCGACGAGCGGCTGGAGCCGCTGCGCGAAACCCTGGTCATGGACGGCGAGAGCTTCAAGGAAGGCGTCTTCAGCTGGAAGGGCTTCCTCTACTATAAGTGGATGCTGACCCGACTGTGGACCGAGCTGGAGACGGTGGGCGGCGAGATCGCCCGCCTGACCATCACCGGCAATCGCGACGCCGAGACCCAGCGCTTCCTCGACGACGTCCGCAAGCGCCTGCGGCAGGGCATCCTGGCCKAGCGCAAGGCGATCCTGCGGGCGCTGGACGTCTATGACCGGGCCTTCGACGACCTGATCGACAACGGCAAGCCCAACGCGTTCCGCGAGTTCCTGCTGCGGGCGCCGGACATGTTCCTGTCGCTGGGCGAGAAGGTCGGGGCCATCGCCCACATCGCCAGCTTCTGGCGCTATCGCTTCCCGGCCGGCATGCCCCTGGTCGCCGATATCGACGACGCGATCGATCTGTTGCAAGATTTCGACGCCAGCCTCAGCGTCAGCCTGGCCGCCTGAGCCAGGGTCTTTCTGTCGCAATAGGCGCCTATCAAGCGGATTTTTACCATCGACCGCCTAGTGTGCGGTCGAAATACCTTTGGAGCTTCTGGGTCTCGTGTTCGACGGCAACCCCCGCACCTTGCAGCGTATCGCGGCGAAGATGCAGCGCGTGCTGATCGTCGACCCGAACACCGCGGCCGTGCGCCTGCTCGCCGACCAGCTGCGCCACGTCGGCCATATCCAGATCTTCCACGCCGCCAGCATCGAGGCCGGCTGGGGCATGGCCCGCACGGTCGATCCGATGCTGATCTTCGTCGAGCACGCCTCCAGCGGCTGCGACGGCCTGGCGCTGGCCAAGAAGATCCGCCGCAGCGACCTGGCCTGCCGCGAGAACCCGATCATCATGTGCACCGCCGAGGCGACGGCCGAGGCGATCTTCGGGGCCCGCGACGCGGGCATCCACGAATTCATGCGCAAGCCGTTCACGATCAAGGACCTGGAGCGCAGGCTCGAGGCGGTGGCGCTGAAGCCCCGCGACTGGGTCGAGGCCGTGCAGTACGTCGGACCCGACCGCCGCCGCTTCAACTCGGCCGAATACACCGGTCCGCGCAAGCGCAAGGCCGACGCCAGCGGCACGCCCGCCGCGCGCCTGTCCCAGGCCCTGCGCATCGTCAAGTCGGCCGCCCAGGCCCTGGACACCGATCCCGCTCAGGCCCGGCGCGCCCTGGCCGCCCAGGCGGTCGAGCTCAAGAAGGTCGGCGAGACGGTCAAGGACGACCGCCTGGTCCAGGCCGCCACCGCCCTGGAGTCCGTCACCGCGGGCGGCATGGGCCGGGCCGAGTTGCTCAAGCGCATCGACGGTCTGATGGGCTTCCTGGTCGAGGACGACAAGGGCGGCCGCGGCGCGGCCTGACGCTCCCTGACGCCTGGGGCGTCATTCATATGACTTAAAACCTACACGGCTTCGTCTTCGTGGCGTCGCGGGACGGAAACACGGCCCGTCTACAGCCCCGCTCAACAGACCGCGTGAACCTGCGCGGCGACTCTGGGGGCTATCCGATGATCACCACCACCAAGGGCGCCCTGCTGCGCCGCGTCAGCGCCGTGGCGCTGGTTTCGTTGGCCCTGGCCGGGCCGGCCCTGGCCGCCGACCTGCGCGGCAAGGTCGTGGATGGGGCCGGCGCGCCGCTGCCGGGAGCCTTCGTCCAGGTGGGCGCCCGCTCGACCACGGCCGGTCCCGACGGCCGCTTCGTGCTGACCGGCGTGGCGCCGGGCGCCGCCGACGTGACGGTGGCCTATGTCGGCTACAGCGCCTCGACCCTGCCGGTCACCGTGTTGGACGGCGGCAACGAGATTCTGCTGACGCTGAAGCCCCTCGACGAGGTGTCGGAAATCGTCGTCAGCAGCGCCCGCGCCGCCGAACGCCGCTCGCTGCAGGTCAAGAAGGTGGCCGACAACTTCGTGGAGGCCCTCTACGCCAACGACGTGGGCAAGCTGCCCGACCAGAACGTCGCCGAGGCCCTGCGCCGCCTGCCGGGCCTGTCGGTGGCGAACGACCAGGGCGAAGGCCGCTACGTGATCATCCGCGGCGTGGATCCCCGCTACGTCAACGTCACCGTCAACGGCCAGACCGCCGCCGCGCCCGAGCCCGACAGCCGCCAGGTCAAGCTGGACGACATCCCCTCGGCGATGATCGCCTCGGTCAAGGTGATCAAGAGCCTGACCGCCGACCTCGACGCCAGCGCCATCGCCGGCCAGGTCGACATCGTCACGCTCAGCGCCTTCGACCGTCACGGCGCCTTCGGCAGCGCCCGCGCCGCCTACGGCCGCTTCGACCTGAACGACAAGAACCCCTACGAGGTGGACGGCTCGCTGGGCGGCACCTTCGGTCCGGACGGCCAGTTCGGGGCGGTGGTCTCGGCCAACTACTCCAAGCGTCCGGTCGAGTCGCAGAACGTGGCCGGCGCCTCCTGGACCACGGCTAACGGCAATCCGATCCCGGCCGACTTCGACACCCGCGACTACAACCTGACGCGCGAGCGCACGGGTTTCGTCGGCAATTTCGACTGGCGTCCGACCGACGACGTCCAGCTGTACCTGCGCAGCTCGTACTCGAAGTTCACCGACCACGAGAACCGCGACCGCTTCCGTCTGCCGATCGCCGGCACGATCGTCTCGACCTCGGCCACGACCGGCTCGTTCACCAAGGCCACGGGCACGCGCTACGTGCGTCGCCGCGACGAGGACGACAACACCAAGACCGTCTCGGCCGGCGGCCGCTTCAACCTGCCGGTCGGCCACCTGGACGTCGACGCCGCCTATAGCCGCGCCGAGAAGACCGACCCGCTGCGCAGCGAGTTCCAGTTCGCCACCGGCAAGACCATGGCCGGGACCTACGACCTGACCGAGGTCTTGTTCCAGGTAACCCCGACCGCCACGGCCTACGACCCGGCCCAGTACATCTTCAAGAGCACGAACTACGACCACCGCGAGGCCGTCGAGGAGCTGAAGCAGGCGCGCGCCGACTACAGCTTCCCGCTGGCCATGATTGGCGAAGACAGCACGCTGAAGGTCGGCGCCAAGCTGATCGACCGCTCCAAGACCAACGACCGCGAGTACACGACCTACGACCCGGGGACGACGGTTTTCACCCTGGCGGCCCTGAACCCGCCGACCTTGGATTCGACCTATGACGGCCGCTATAAGTTCGGCCCGACGGTCAATTACGAGGCCGCCCAGGCCTATGTCACCGCCAACCCGACCACGCTGAAGCTGAACGCCGCCAAGTCGCTCTCGACCTCGCTGCTCAGCGACTACGACGTGTCGGAGAAGATCTACGCCGGCTACGCCATGGCGACGCTGAAGCTGGGCCGGGTGACCCTGACGCCCGGCCTGCGGGTCGAGACCACCGACGGCGACTACACGGCCAAGACCTTCAACAACGTCAGCGGCACGCGCGGCGCCGACACCACGGGTTCGAACAAGTACACCAACTGGTTCCCCAGCCTGAACGCCAAGATGGACGTCACCGACCGCCTGGTGCTGCGCGCCGCGGCGACCACGGCCATCGGCCGTCCCGACTACGTGTCGCTGGCCCCGGCCATCACCGTCGACGCCACCGCCGACACGGTGGTGCAGGGCAATCCGGACCTGAAGCCGCTGACCTCGACCAACCTGGACGCCGGGATCGAATACTACCTGCCCGGCCAGGGGGTGCTGTCGGCCGCGGTGTTCGTCAAGGACATCCAGGACCCGATCTTCACCCAGACCCTGCTGAACCAGAACGGGACCTTCGGCGGCGTGGCCCTGACCGGCGCTGCCGTGACCACCCCGCTGAACGGCAGCAAGGCCAGCGTGACCGGCGTGGAGCTGAACTTCCAGTCGCAGCTGACCTTCCTGCCGGACGTCCTGAACGGCATCGGCGTGGGGGTGAACCTCGCCCTGATCGACTCGACGATGCGTGGCGTGCCCGGCCGCAACGGCAGCCTGCCGCTGCCCCAGCAATCCAAGAGCGTGGCCACCGCCCAGCTGTTCTACGAGAAGTACGGTCTCTCGGCCCGGGTGGCCTATTCCTACCGCTCGAAGTTCCTCTACACGGTCGGCGCCGACCAGGGCTCGGACGTGTGGTGGGACGACCACGGCCAATTGGACGCCCGCGTCGCCTACGCCTTCAGCAAGAGCGCCAGCATCTTCGTCGAGGGCTCGAACCTCAACGACGAGCCGTGGCGCACCTTCGTGGGCAGCGACCGCCGCCTGGGCGAGAACGAGCGCTACGGCCGGACCTTCCGGACGGGCGTGCAGCTCAGCTTCTAGACTTTCCGATCACCCTCGAACTGGACGCCCCGCGAAAGCGGGGCGTTTTCTTTTTGGGCTAGCGGTCGGTGCGCGCCAGCCAGCGGCGCAGGGCGGCGTTGACGGCGTCGGGGGCTTCCATCGGCGTCATGTGTCCGGCGTTCGGGATGATCACCATGTGCGTGCAGCCGATGGCGTGGGCCATCTCGTGCTGGCCGGCCAGCGGGGTGATGGCGTCGTGCTCGCCGCAGATGATGACGACCGGGCGGCGCAGGGCCCGCAGCGCCGCTTCGCCGTCCTCGCGGGGCAGGGCGTTCTGGCGCAGGAAGACGTCGCGGCCCAGCCGCTGGGTCATGGCCTGGATCCGGCCGGTCAGGTCCCTGTCCGACAGACGCGTGGGATCGACATAGGCGGCCATCAACCGGTCGGCGATGCCCAGGAAGGCGCCCGGCCGCCGGGCGGCGGCGTTGGTCGCCTGGCGCTGGGCGGCCCGTTCCGGCGTGTCGACGCGGATGGCGGTGTCGATCAGGGCCAGCCGCTCGATGCGTTCCGGCGCGATCCGGGCGATCTCCTGGGCCACGTAGCCGCCCATCGAGAAGCCGGCCAGGGCGAAGGTCGGTTCGGCGATMGCCAGCACCTGCTCGGCCAACTCGCGCAGGCTCTCGCCCCGCGTCAGGTCGGCGACCCGGCAGCGGGCGACGTCGGCCAGGCCGCTGATCTGGTCGCGCCACAGCTCGGCGTCGTTCAACAGGCCGGGCAGCAGGATCAGCTGGGGAAGGGCCAAGGCGGCGGTATCCGTCATTGAAAAACGCCCCGGACCTTTCGATCCGGGGCGCTCCAGTCTTGGAAAGGTCGGAAGCTTTTAGGCCTCGACCATGTTCTTGGCGATGGCGGCTTCGCGCATCGACTTCTGCAGCTTCTCGAACGCGCGGACCTCGATCTGGCGGACCCGTTCGCGGCTGACGCCGTATTGCGAGGCCAGGTCTTCCAGGGTGGTCGGGTCGTCCTTCAGGCGCCGCTCGGTGAGGATGTGGCGCTCACGATCGGTGAGCTCGACCATCGCCTCCTCGAGCAGAGACATCCGCAGGGACTTCTCTTCGTTCTCGGCGACGACGGTCTCTTGCGAGACCTGGTCGTCGTCGGCCAGCCAGTCCTGCCACTCGCTCTCGCCGTCGGCGCGCAGCGGCGCGTTCAGCGAGGCGTCGGGGCCCGACAGGCGGCGGTTCATCGAGATGACCTCGCTGTCCAGCACGCCCAGCTTGGTGGCGATGGCGCTGACCTGCTCGGGGCGCAGATCACCGTCCTCGAAGGCGCTGATCTGGCTCTTGGCCTTGCGCAGGTTGAAGAACAGCTTCTTCTGCGCGGCGGTCGTGCCCATCTTCACCAGCGACCACGAGCGCAGGATGTATTCCTGGATCGAGGCGCGGATCCACCACATGGCGTAGGTGGCCAGGCGGAAGCCCTTGTCGGGCTCGAACTTCTTGACGGCCTGCATCAGGCCCACATTGCCCTCGGAGATCACCTCGCCGATCGGCAGGCCGTAGCCGCGATAGCCCATGGCGATCTTGGCCACGAGACGCAGGTGGCTGGTGACCATCTTGTGGGCGGCTTCACTGTCCTGATGCTCTTTCCAGCGTTGGGCGAGCATGAACTCCTCGTCCTTGGCCAGCATCGGGAACTTGCGGATTTCGGTGAGGTAACGCGACAGGCCGCCGTCCGGCGACATCACCGATAGAGAATTCACGGCCATGGAAAACTATCCCCTTGGTGCGGATCCGCCCGTCGTTTCGCGCGCCATCACCCCCACCAGAATGGGTCAGATAGGGAGGCGTTGCGGCGAAGTTAAGGGCGGTAACGGATTTGTAATGTCCGACACCCGGACTCGGGTATTGGCGCTACGGAAGTGAGAATGAACGTTCATTCTCACTTTTACAAGCGCAAAATGCCGCGCGACGCGACGTCACCCTAAAAGGCCTTGGCGAAGGTCCTCAAAAACGACCCACCGACAGCTCCGCCCGCACGCCCGGGGCGTTGTCGTGATAGGTCAGCACCCCGCCCATCTGGCGCACCAAGGCGTCCATCATCTTGCTGCCGAAGCCCACGCGCGGACCCTGCTTGCCGCCGCCCTGGTCGGCGACGGTCAGCAGCAGGCGGTCGCCGTCCTCGACCAGGCCGATATCCAGCCGGCCGGGCTGGCCGCGATAGGCGTATTTCACCGCGTTGATGAACAGCTCGGTGACGACCAGGCCGATGATCACCGCCTTGTCGGTGGGCACGGTCACCGGCGCGGCGTCCACCCGCAGCTGGCGGGACCAGGCCTCGTCCAGGGTGCCGACCATCTCCTCGGCCAGTTCGGTCAGGTAGCGGTCCAGCGCCACCGTCTCCAGCTGGTCGCCGCGATAGAGCCGGCGGTGGACCAGGCCCACGGCGGTCAGGCGGCGGCTGGCCTCCTCCAGCGGGCCGCGCGCCACCGGGTCATCGATGCTCTTCATCTGGATGGTCAGGAAGCTGGCGGCCAGGGCCAGGCTGTTCTGCACCCGGTGGTTCACCTCGCGCAGCAGGAAGTCCTTCTGGCGCAGCAGGTCGTCCTTGTCCTGCAGGGTGGCGCGCAGATGGGCGTTCAGCTCGGCCGTGCGACGGCTGCGGCGCAGGTCGATCAGGTCGTCGCGCAGGCGCAGGGCCGCGCCGGTCTGGCCGGCGGTCCACGGGCGCGAGCGGCCGCGAACGGTCTGGGTCCAGGCGTCGAACGAGGCGCGCGGGGTCAGGACCCCGTCCGGCGTCGTCGCCTTCACCGGCTCGCCCGCCCAGCGCACGGTCTCGACCTGCTCGGCCCGGGTCCACAGGATCGCCAGCAGCGGCGAGCGCTCGACCACCACGCCCATCAGGCCCGAGGCCAGCGCGCGGAACGCCACGGCGTCGGGGATGTCGGCCGAGGCCTCGTCGGTGGCGGCGGCGCCGTCGCCGGCCCCTTCCTTGGTCGTTTCCAGCAGCCAGTCGCGCAGCATCGCCAGCGCCAGGTGCGGCGGCACCTTGCCCCCCACCTCGATCCGGTCGTCGCGGAACACCACCACGCCGTCGGCGTCGGCCAGGCGCTGCAGGTCGCGCAGGTGTTCCTCCAGAGCCATGTCGCCGTTGTCGGMGCGCGACAAGGCGTGGACCACGTCGTCGCCCAGAGACCGCAGCCGCAGGCGCTCGTGATAGGTCTCTGCCTCCTCCTTGGCCTTGATCTGGCGGGCCAGGCCGCCGGCCAGGGCGCGGCAGGCGGCGCGGATGTCGTAGGGCAGCAGGCGCGGCGTTTCGTGATGGCAGGCCACCAGCCCCCACAGCCGCCCGTCCTTGACGATCGACACCGAGGCCGAAGCCGTGACGCCCATGTTGCGCAGGTACTGCAGATGCACCGGCGAGACGCTGCGCAGGGCGCAGTCGCTCATGTCGAGCTGGGCCTCCGGCGGCGGCAGCAGGGGCGCGGGGACGTAGGTCKCGTCGGGGATGGCTCGCACCAGGTTGCGCACGTACAGGGCCCGCGCCTGCTTGGGGATGTCGCTGGCCGGGAAGCGGTGGTTGAGGAAGGCCTGGACGTGGGCCGCGCGGCTCTCGGCCACCACCTCGCCGGCGTCGTCCTCGCCGAAGCGGTAGATCATCACCCGGTCGTAGCCCGTCAGGCGGCGGAACTCGGTCGCGGCGCGGTCGTACAGCGTCTTCAGGCCGGGGCAGCGCTCGAAGGCGGCGGCGGCCGCTTCCAGCTGGGCCAGGATTTGGGCGCCGGTCAGGGCCTGGTCCAGGCCCGGTTCGATCTCGACCAGGACCTTGTCAGCCTGGAAGGTGGCGCTGACGTCGAAGGCCCGCCCGGCGACCCGCAGGGCGCCGACGAAGCCGCCGCTTCCCGAGGCGGTCACGGCGGCGATGCGCTGGGCGAGGGTGTCGCCCAGCACGGCGCCGGCGGCGACGCCGATCCAGGTTTCCGCGCCCAGCAACCCGGCCACGTCGCCGGCCGCGTGGCGGATCTCCAGGCTGTCGCGGTCCAGCACCAGCAGGACGCCGTGCGGCTGGATCGCGCCGGGGATGTGGATCGGCTCGCGGTCGCAGGACGCGATCTGCTCGGGGGTGGGGCCGGAAGCGCTCATGCCGGGACCCCGCACATCCAGGCTTCCATCTGGACGAAGGCCGAGCGCGCGCCGCGGGCGGCGGCGGTCTTGTCGTCGGCGCGCTCGAGCACGGCGCAGAACGCCTTCCACCGCGCCCCGGTGGCCTCGCCGTAGCCCTGGAAGAAGCTCAGCCCCTCGGGCGACAGGCCCCGGACGCGCAGCTGCTTGTCGATGACCCGCCCGCCCAGGGTCGAGCCCTCCAGCACGTAGAGGAAGCCCAGGGCCTCGGCGCGGTCGCTCGGCAGGGCCAACGGGGCGTCGGCCGGGGCGGCGGCCCGCAGGGTCGCGGCGTCGCGCTCCAGGGCCGGGACCTTGCGGCGGGCGTCGAATTCCAGGTCCGGCTCATCGCCCAGCAGCCGCGCCAGAGCGGCCTCGGCGGGGCGGTAGAAGGCCAGGAAGCGGCCCACCATGTCGCGGCGGCGCCGGGGATCGGCGACGCGCGTGAACACGTCAAGCCGGGCTTCCAGGCCGTCGTGCAGATCGCGGGTGGTCAGGCGCAGGTGATCGAGGATCGGCGTCGTCATCAGGTGAAAAGCAATCCCGTGGCCAAGGCCGATTGAAGCGACCATAGCTTTCATCGAACGTGTTCATTGTCGAGTAGGCGACTCTACGTCTCGCCAAGTCTTGCCGAGACGAACCCAATGTACATCTAATGGTCGCGCTTGACGCCAAGGAGGCAGCCTGTGACGCGCTTCATCATCCGTGCCCTGATCGCCGCCCTGGGCCTGTGGCTGGCGTCCGAGATCGTGCCGGGCATCGCCGTGCCGGGCGGCTGGACCAGCCTGGCGATCGCGGCGGTGCTGCTGGGCGTGGTCAACGCCATCGTCCGGCCCGTGGTCTTCGTGCTGACCCTGCCGATCACCGTCGTGACCCTGGGCCTGTTCCTGCTGGTGGTGAACGCAGCCATGCTGGGCCTGGTCGGCTGGATGCTGAAGGGCTTCGTGGTCGACGGCCTGTGGGCCGGGGTCTTCGGCTCGCTCGTGGTCGGCGTCGTCAGCTGGCTGGGCCACATGCTGATCGGCGACGGGCGCGAACGGGAGTAGTCACCCCACCGCGCTGGCCGCCAGGTCGCGCCAGTCGCGGGCTTCCTTGCGGAAGTGCGAGTGGGTCTTGGCCAGGCGCTTGTCGATCTCGGCCAGGGCCTCGCGGGCCTCGTCCTTGCGGCCGGTCTGGGCCAGGAACACCGCGTAGCGCGCCATGCCCTCGAAGCCCGGCAGATGGGCGGCCGCCCAGCGCAGGGCGGTGTCGGCCTCGGACTGGCGACCCAGGGCCTGGTAGGCTCGGCCCATGGCCAGGGCGACGTTCGGCGTCCGGGCGGCCGGCGATTGGGCGCTCAGGCCCTCCAGCAGCGGCAGGGCCTCGGCCGCGCGGTCCAGTTCGATCAGGGCGGTGGCGCGGCCCAGCAGCAGCTGCGGATCGTCGGCGTACATGCCCTGCAGCGCCTCGGCGTACAGCCGCTCGGCCTCGGCGTGCTTGCCCAGGCCCGAGGCGGCGGCGGCCAGGCGGGCGCGGTTCGCCACGGTGGGCGCGTCGTCGACCGCCTGCGTCGCGGCCCGGTATTCGCGCTGGGGATCGAGGATGTCGCGCGCGGCCTGGCCGACCCGGCGCGCCTTGGCCCCGCCCAGGAACTCGGGCGCGATGACCGCCAGCAGGTAGACCAGCCCGCCCAGCGGCTGGAACGCCAGGATGATCCACAGCCAGTACATCTGCTGATGGGTGCGCACCACGTGGACGCACAGGGCGATCGAGAAGATCAGCGACAGGCCGATGGCGGGAAACATCTTGCGGCTCCAAGCTCTGCCTTGGGTCTTTGTCCCCTGGGCGAGCGAACGTCAATCTCCGGTCTAGTCGACCTGGCGAGCGGCCTTCTTGGGATCGGCCTTGGGCGCGGGGGCCAGGCGCAGCACCTCGGCCTGGTAGCGCTCGTCGTCGCCGGCCGCCGCGAAGGGCAGGGCGTCGGCCAGGGCGTCCAGCATCGGGTCCAGCCACTGGTGGTCGACCTTGTGGAAGTCGCCCAGCACGTAGTGCATCACCGCATCCTTGTGGCCCGGATGGCCCACGCCGATCCGGCCGCGACGGAAGCCGTCGCCGATCTGGCTGGTGGTCGAGCGGACGCCGTTGTTGCCCGCCGCCCCGCCGCCGGCCTTCATCCGGAAGCGGCCGGGGGCCATGTCGATCTCGTCGTGGAAGACGATCACGTCGGCGGGCTTCAGCTTGAAGAACTTCATGGCCTCGCCCACGGCGCGGCCGCTTTCGTTGTAGTAGGTCTTGGGCTTGAGCAGCAGCAGCTTGACGGGACCGTTCGGCGTGTCGACCTGGCCTTCGCAGGCCAGCCCCTGGAAGCGGGCGCGCCACGGAGCCGTGCCCCATTTGCGGGCCAGGGCGTCGACCGCCATGAAGCCCACGTTGTGGCGGTTCTTCTCGTATTTCGGCTCGGGATTGCCGAGGCCGGCGAGGATCAGCATCGCTTGATGGTCCTGGGTGAGCGCCCAAACAAAAACGGGCGGGCCGTGAAGCCCGCCCGTTCTCGATATCGGATCGGAGACCCGACCGTGAAGCCCTTAGGCTTCGGCGGTCGTCGTGTCGCCTTCGTTCGATTGCGAAGCGGCCGAGGCCTTCAGGTTGGCGATCACGAAGTCGCGGTCCATGGCCGGACGCACGCCTTCCGGCAGCTTCACTTCCGAGATGCGGATGACGTCGCCGATGTCGTGCGAGGCCAGGTCGATGACCAGCTCTTCGGGGATCTTGTCGGCCGGGCAGGCCAGCTCGACGGTGTGGCGGATGACTTCCAGCGTGCCGCCCTTCTTCAGGCCGACCGAGATGTCGTGGTTCTTGAAGTGCACCGGCACTTCGATCTTGATCAGCTGGTGCTCGTCGACGCGGTACAGGTCGAAGTGCATCGGCTCGTCGGTGACGGGGTGGAACTGCACGGCCTTGGCGATGACCGATTGCTTCTCGTCGCCGTGTTGCAGGGTCACCAGGTGGCCCAGCAGCTTGCCGGTGTAGAGCGCCTTGCGGAATTCGTTGCCCTTCACGGCGATGTTCACCGGGGCCTTGTTGCCGCCGTACAGCACGCCGGGGACCTTGCCCTGGCGGCGGGTTTCGCGCGAACCGCCGGTGCCGGCGCGGTCGCGAAGTTCAACGTTGAGAATGATCTCGGCCATGTCTTGTCTCTCTGGAGAGCCCCGTGCTCTCGAAATGCGAAACCGCCGCACAAGACTGGATTGTCTCGCCCGGTCGGCGTTTTTGGGTCGCGCTCCATACACAGAACGGCCGCCCGATGCAACGGGCGGCCGTTCGAAGTGCGACGAAAGAGCAGGCCGTAGAGCCGTTTAGCTCTTCTTCTTGGTCGTGGCGCCCTTCTTGGCGGGGACCACCTTCTTCTTGACCGCCGGCTCGGGCTTGGGCGGGGGCGGGGGCTCGTAGGGCATCTCGGCGCCGCTCGCCTTGATCACGCAGGCGCCGGTGTCGATCATCACGTGCTGGCCCAGGCAGAAGACGTCCTCGTAGTGCGGCTTGGCCACGGCCAGGCACTGGTAGAGGTTCAGCTTGCCCATGTTCAGGCACATGGCGCTGGCCGGCTCGGCCATGACCGCGTCGATCAGGGCCAGCTTGTCGTCGCCGGCCGCGCCCAGCGCGGCCAGGGCGGCCACGGCCAGGCCGCGGATCACCAGCGGCTTGTAGGGCGGCGGAGCGGAACGCGGACCGGCGGCGGCCGGGGCGGCGGGCGCGTCGACCACGGGGATGGCGGGCGGGGCGGACGCCGACGACAGGCCGCTCAGCGAGGCTTCGCGCAGGGCCGCCACGTCGGCGCTGTCGGCCAGGGCCGGCGTCGCCGACATGGTCTTGGCGTAGGCCAGGCGACCGTCGCGGTCCAGGACCGGCAGGGTCGACCACTTGGCCTTCTGGACGTCGTAGGCCGCCTGCTTCACGGCCTTGCCGGCCGCGTAGAGCCGCAGGCCGTCGCCGCCCAGGGTGTCGATGATCCGGCCGGCGGCGGTGTCGCTGCCCTTGAAGCCGACGGCGTAGGCCGGGTCGGCGATGATCTGGTTGATGACCTGCTGGCGCTGGGTCGGGTCGGCGGCGAAGCTGCGCACCGAGGCCACGAAGGTCGGGTCCTGCAGGGCCAGGACGGCGGCGTAGGCCGTGGCGCCCGACAGGAACTGCTTGGGCTCGTAGGCGACGCCGACCTTCAGCGAGGCCTGGATCTGGTCGCCGTTGTCGAAGTGGGAGCCGATCGCGCCGGCGCGCTGCATGTAGCCGCGGAAGGCGCTGGCCTTCTCGACGATGCTCGACGACAGGGTGATCGGCGGCGGAGCGGGCGGGGCGGCCACGACGGGCGGCGGCGGCGGGGGCGGCGTCTCGCAGCTGGCCAGCAAGGTGGCGGCGACCACGGCGATGGCCGTCAGCGCGGCGCGCGTACGCGTGGTGGAAAGCATCCCGAGAACATCCCCAATGACATAGAGCGCCCGCCATAGCACTGGCGCGCGGGCGAGATTGTGACAGTCAGCCCGTTAACCCTCTGTTGACAAGCGGAGCCGTCGAAAAGGCGTGCGAAGCCGTGACGGTTCCCGCCAGAGGCGTGCTGTCGAGGGGGCGCCGGGAGCGCCCTAGTCGAACAGCTTGGAGACCGATTCCTCGTTGGCGATCCGGCGGATGGCCTCGCCGATCAGCGGCGCGCACGAGACGTAGCGGATCTTCTTGCAGGCCTTGACCGTGTCCGAGGCCTCGATCGAGTCGGTGACCACCAGCTCGGTCAGAACCGAATTGGCCACGCGCTCGGCGGCCGCGCCCGACAGGACGCCGTGGGTGACATAGGCCGAGACCGACTTGGCGCCCTGGGCCATCAGGGCCGCGGCGGCGTTGCACAGGGTGCCGGCCGAATCGACGATGTCGTCGAACAGGATGCAGCGACGGTCCTTCACGTCGCCGATGATGTTCATGACCTCGCTCTCGCCCGGGGCCGAGCGGCGCTTGTCGACGATGGCCAGGTCGGCGTCGTCCAGGCGCTTGGCCAGGGCGCGGGCCCGCACCACGCCGCCGACGTCGGGCGAGACGACCATCAGGTCCGAGCCCATCTTGTAGCGCTTGTGGATGTCGTCGGCGAGCAGACGCGAGGGCAGCAGGTTGTCGGTCGGGATGTCGAAGAAGCCTTGGATCTGGCCGGCGTGCAGGTCCATGGTCAGGACGCGGTCGGCGCCCGAGCGGGTGATCAGGTTGGCCACCAGCTTGGCCGAGATCGGGGTGCGGCCGCCGGTCTTGCGGTCCTGGCGGGCGTAGCCGAAGTAGGGCAGCACGGCCGTGATCCGCTTGCCCGACGCGCGCTTCAGCGCGTCGATGCAGATCAGCAGCTCCATCAGGTTGTCGTTGGCCGGATAGCTGGTCGACTGGATGACGAAGACGTCCTCGCCGCGGACGTTCTCGTCGATGGTGACGAACACCTCCAGGTCGGCGAACCGGCGCACCTGGGCGCGGGTCAGCGGCATGTCGAGATATTCCGCGATGGACTGGGCCAGGGTGCGGTTCGAATTGCCGGACAGCAGCTTCATGGTTTTGTCTCGGGAAGGGGTGTCGCCGTTGCGGGGGCTTCTAGCAGCCTCGGGCGTGGGAACAACCCCGTGTTTCCACTGAGTGTCGTTATTCGGCGTACTCACGCTTCCAACGCGATCGCCGAGAGAAGCCGTCCGTAGTCGGACTCCCCGGCCAGGAAGGCCCTGCGGTTCGAAAAGAACAAGTCGCCCTCGGTCCGGGTGTCGCGGCCGACCCATTCGCTTTGGCCGACGCCCGCCGTGTCCAGACGATCCAGCACGAAGGCCGGCAGGTCGAACAGGCGCTTGTCGTCGCTCTGGCCGGGCGCGAAGAATCGGCCCGAGCCGGGGCTGTCGGCCTCGAAGCGGTGCAGGAACTCCAGCCCCACCTCGTACGACTGGGGCCCGATACAGGGGCCGACGGCGGCGACCATGCGCGCAGGCTGGGCGCCCAGGGCGACCATCTGGTCGACGGCCGACTGCACCACCCCGTCCAGGGCCCCGCGCCAGCCGGCGTGGGCGGCGGCGACCACGCGGGCGGCCGGGTCGGCGATCAGCACCGGCGCGCAGTCGGCGTGCAGGGCCCCGCAGACCACGCCCGGGGTCTTGGTGACCACCGCGTCGCCCTCGGGCCGGACGTCGCCCCACGAGCCGTCGGCGACGATGGCGATGGTCGAGTGGATCTGGAAGCAGGTGTTGAGGTCTTCCGGCGCGGCCCCGAACCAGGCGGCGGCCCGGGCGCGGTTCTCGGCCACGTCGGCCGGGTCGTCCTTGCTGCCGCGCCCGACGTTGAGGCTGGAATAGAGGCCGGTCGAGACCCCGCCCTGGCGGGTGAAGAAGGCGTGCCTGACCCCGGCGACGGCGGCCAGCAGCGGCGACTGGACGGTGGGCAGGTCTTCAGCGGTCATCACGCGTCCTCAAAAAKCGGAGGAGAAAGGCCGGGCGCCGACAGGCAGACGACCTTGAACAGGTCGCCCATCTGCGCCGCTCCGATCAGGCGATCAAGCTGCCGGGCCAGCTTTTCCGCCTGGTCGGGGCGCGCGGCGGCCAGCGCCTGGGCGCGGGCCTCGATCCCCAGGCCTTGCAGGAACGCGCCCTGGGTCAGGATGGGTCCCGTCCCGGCTCCCGCCTCGCGGCCGGCGGCGAGCACGGCGGGGAAGTCGGCCCAGACGGTCAGGTCGGCCTGGCCCGGCTCGGCCAGGGGCGGGACCTTCGCGTGGCCTTTAAGGGCCTGCAGCGTGTCGCCCCCGCCCGGTGCGTCGCGGCCGTAGTCGATCAGCAGGGCGGCCCCGCCGTCGCGGGCGACGCGGTGGCCGATCTCCGAACCCAGGGCGGCCTGGGCGGGCGAGGATTCGACGACGGTTCCGGGCGGCAGGTCCTCTCCCCGTGGGGGAGGTGTCGCCGCTGGCGACGGAGGGGGGCGTTTGCCGGCCTGAGGGGTGAGCGCCCTCAGCCCGAACGCCAGGTTTCCCGCGTCATCCAGCCCCACCATCCGCTCGGCCCAACCGCCGTCGGTCCGCACGAACTGGTGCGCGGGCAGGCAATCCAGCACCTCGTTGGCGATCAGCAGCAGCGGCGCGCCGGCGGGCACGGCCTCCAGGCGGTCGGCCCAGCGGGGCGTCAGGGGCGCGTCGGCCAGCCGGGCGGCCTGGGCCTGGCGCAGGGGTGGCGACACCTCGACCAGCCACAGGTCGGCGGCGGCCAGGAAGTCGGGCAGCAGGCGCGCGGCGCGCAGGATGTCGGCGATCAGGGTCCCGTCGCCCGGCCCCATCTCGACCAGCCGCATCGGCGAGGGCCGGCCCATGCGGGTCCAGGTCTCCAGCAGCCAAAGGCCGATCAGCTCGCCGAACATCTGGCTGACGCCCGGGGCGGTCAGGAAGTCGCCGCCCTCGCCCAGGGCTGGGCGGTTGGCGTAGTAGCCGTCGCGGGGGTCGTGCAGGCAGCGGGTGAAGTACTCGGCGACGCTGATCGGGCCGTCCTGGGCGATCTGCGCCCGCAGGCGGTCAAGCAGGCTCATGGGTTTCCGCGACGGGAGCGGGAACGGGCTCGCGCAGGGCCCGCCACAGCAGCCAGGCGCCGACCAGCAGCATGGGGATCGACAGGATCATCCCCATGGTCAGGCCGAACGGGAAGTCGGGCATGCCGTGGTCGGGATTGCGCACGTTCTCCAGGGCGGCGCGGAACAGGCCGTAGCAGATCAGGAAGGTCGCCACGAGCGCACCTCGGCGCTGCAGCCACTTGAGGCGGTAAGCGGCGAAGTTGAGGATCAGGAACAGCACCACGCCCTCCAGCGCCGCCTCGTACAGCTGGCTGGGATGGCGCGGCTCGGGACCGGCGGGGCAGCGGCCACCGTTGGCGGCGCGGATCGTGTCGTTGCAGAAGATCATGCCGAACGGGTGGTCGGTGACCCGGCCCCACAGTTCGCCGTTGATGAAGTTGGCGCAGCGGCCGAAGAACAGGCCGATCGGCACGACCGGCGCGACCAGGTCGCCCAGCTTCAGCATGTCGATCTTCTGCTGGCGAGCGAACAGGGCGATGGCCGCGCACACGCCCAGGAAGCCGCCGTGGAAGGACATGCCGCCCTCCCAGATCTTGAAGACGGTCAGCGGATTGGCCGCGAGGCCCGCCCGCTGGTCGGCGTTCAGCATCATGTAGAACAGCACGTAGCCTATCCGGCCGCCCAGGATGATGCCCAGGGTGATCCACAGCACCAGGTCGTCGATCTGCACCGAGTTGGCGGTCGGCTTCTGGCCGCCCCACAGGGCGTCGGTGCGGACCAGCCGGATCGCGTACTGCCAGCCCAGCAGGATGCCGGCGACATAGGCCAGGGCGTACCAGCGCAAGGCCAGCGGGCCCCATTGCAGGGCCCAGGGGCCGATGTGGACGATGGGGTCGATGTCGGGGAAGATCACGCCGAACGGCTCCTGGCGAGACTGAACGTCGCACCTGTAGCGTGCTTCTTCTTCGCTTTCACCCTTCCTTTCCCATATAAGGGCTCGCCCTGATTTGGGACGAACCGCGCCCGCCCCTCTTCTTCCCTTTGGGAAACCCATGCACAGCCAAAACCCCTTCCTCGACGAATTCGCCAAGCTGACCCAGGCCGCCATGGGCATCGCCCAGACCGCCGGCGAGGAAGCCAAGACCGCGATGCGGGCCCAGGCCGACCGGCTGGCCGCCGAGTTCGACCTGATCCGGCGCGACGATTTCGAGGCGCTGAAGGCCGAGGTGGCCGCCCTGCGCGCCGAAGTCGCCGAGCTGAAGGCCAAAAAGACGCCCGCCAAGAAGACCGGTAACGCGGCCGAATAGGCGAGTTTCGTTCCCGTTCGACGTGAAGGCGGTTGTGACGCCGCCCGCGAAGCAGATTAGACTCCCTCAAGTGGGTGATTTGGACGGGCCCAACGGCCTGTCCCTCCCCGGGGGCCAAAGGTTCTTATGGACACCCAACCGGAAGAAGACGACGTCCTGCTGGCGATGGACCCCCTCGAGGTCGTCGAGCACGTGCTCGCGGCCGAGAACCTGACGTTCGACCGCACCGAAGACGGTGACCTGGCCTTCGCCCTGACCGGCGACTGGAAGGACTACGAGCTGTGGTTTGCCTGGCGGCCCGAGGCCGACTGCCTGCAGCTGTGCCTGTCGCTGGATCTGCGCGCTTCCAAGACCAAGCGCCCCGCCGCCTACCAGCTGCTGTCGATGATCAACCAGCGCGTCTGGTTGGGCCATTTCGAGGTCTGGACCGAGGACGGCGAGGTCGTCTTCCGCCACGCCCTGGCCCTGCCGGCCGGCGAGCGCCCGACCATGGCCCAGGCCGCCTCGATGATCGACGCCGCCGTGGAAGCCGCCGACCGCTTCTATCCCGCCTTCGACTTCCTGCTGCACGGCGCCAAGACCCCGGACGAGGCCATGGCCGCCTGCATGTTCGAAACGGTGGGTCAGGCTTGATCCCAGATCCTTCTCCCCTTGCGGGAGAAGGTGTCGGCGAAGCCGATGGATGAGGGGTTGATAGACGCTTCCGCGTTCCCCATCGGATAGGCAGGTGCGACCCCTCATCCGACCTGCTACGCAGGCCACCTTCTCCCGCAAGGGGAGAAGGACGATGTTTCGGGAGCCCCTTCATGACCCCCATCCTCCTCCTCGGCGCCGGACGCATGGGCGGGGCCCTGATCGAGGGCTGGAGCAAGGTGGACGCCTTCGCCGCCGCCGACCTGATCGTCCGCGACCCGAACGTCGACGCCGCCGCCTTCCCGGGCTCGACCGTCAATCCGCCGCTGGAAGCCCTGTCCGCCGCCAAGACCGTGCTGCTGGCCGTCAAGCCGCAGATCTGGCGCGAGGCCGTGGCCGATGTCGTCCCGCACCTGGCGCCCGACGCCGTGATCGTTTCCATAGCCGCCGGGGTGCGGGCCGCCGACATCGCCCAGGCGTTCGGCGGCCGCGCCGTGGCCCGGGTGATGCCGACCACCGCCGTCGCCATCGGCCTGGGCACGGCGTCGATCTACGCCGAGACCGCCGAGGCCCGCCACCGGGCCCACGCCCTGCTGGACCCTGTGGCGACCACGGTCGATCTCGACGACGAAGCGCTGATGCAYGCCGCCACCGCCGTATCCGGCTCGGCCCCGGCCTATCTCTACGCCTTCATCGAGGCGCTGGAGGCGGCTGGCGCGGGCCAGGGGCTGGACCCGGCCGCCTCGGCCCGGCTGGCGCGGGCCACGATCGTCGGCGCCGCGGCTCTGCTGGGCCAGGGCGGCGAGGAGCSGGCCGAGCTGCGCAGGCAGGTCACCTCGCCCGGCGGCACCACGGCCGCGGCCCTGGGCGTGCTGATGGGCGAGGGCGGTTTCGGCGACCTGCTGCCCCGCGCGCTGGACGCGGCGGTGAAGCGATCGGTGGAACTGGGGGGCTAGAGCTCTCTCCCCCTGGGAGAGGGTCCTTGCTTCGCGCCCGCCGACCCGCCATTTCAGCAGCCATGACCGCCGCCGAAGACATCCTCGATCGCGCCGCCGCCGCGGCCCTGTCCCTGGCCGCCGATCGGCCGTGGACCCAGATCAGCCTGCGCGACATCGCTCTGAAGGCCGAGGTCCCGTTCGCCGAGCTCTACGCCCGGGCCGACGGCAAGGGCGCGGTGCTGAACCACCTGGCCGCCCGCTTCGACCGCGCCGCCCTGGCCACGGTCACGGCCGAGGACGCCTCGACCCACGACCGGCTGTTCGACGCCGCCATGGCCCGGCTCGAGGCCATGGAGCCCCACCGCGCCGCCCTGATCGCCATCAGCCGCTCGGAAAGCGTGGTGATCTCGGCCCTGCGCTTCCCCCGGACCGCCCGGGCGATCCTGGAAGCCGCCGGCGTCGACGCCACCCCGGCCCGGCTGACGGCGATGTCGGCGGTGTGGGGCCGCACCCTGCAGGTCTGGCGCGACGACGAGGGCGCCTTGAACCGCACCATGGCCGAGCTCGACAAGCGCCTGAAGCAGATGGCCCAGAGCCTGGAGAAGATCGGGGCGGGGCTCTAAGCCGCAATCCCTTTCGGGAAAACCCCTCGCGCCAACGGGTTTCGGCCCTTGGCTGAAGCAAAGAAAAAGCCCGCCGGGATCGCTCCCGGCGGGCTTCTTTCGTTCAGGCTGTGCGCCCGATCAGCTCTTGGTCTTGTTGGTCGGCAGCTTGCAGCCGCCGCCGACGCCCTTGGCCTGCACGCAGGACAGGACTTCCTTGGCGTGCGGGGCGGTGGTGTTCAGCGGATAGGCCATCACCCAGCCCGGCAGGCCGTCCGAGCAGGCCACTTCGACGTAGCCGTCGGTGGCGGTCTGGCCGATGACGCGGGCGCCGGAGACGGTGCAGCTGCTCTTGCCCAGGCCCTTCAGGTCGGCCGTCAGGCGCGGGAACGCCTCGTCCGGCTTGGTGAAGCTGCAGCGGTAGCCGTTCATTTCCGAAGTGACGCAGTCGTAGACGGTGTTGCTGGTGGCGGTGAAGATGCCGATGCCGCCGTCAGGACGGTTCGAGCACTTCAGTTCGACGATCTCCTTGCGGGGATCGGGGCTGGGCAGCATGCCGTACTTCTCGACCTTGCAGTCGAAGCCGGCCTTGGTGGCCAGCTTGGTATAGAGGCCGGCCTGTTCGGTCTGGGCGGCMACGGCGTCGCTCAGGGTGCAGCCGCCGCCGACGAAGCTGGCCTGGGCGCAGTCGATCGAGCGGACGAAGGCGCCGGTGGCCGAGGCCTGCTGGTAGACGTAGCCCTTGCCGTCCTGACACGCGACTTCGAAGTAGTTGTCGGTCTTGGTGCTGAGGACGTAGCGCTTGTCCTTGATGGCGCAGTTCTTGCCGGCCGCGCCGTTCAGGGTGTCGACGACGGCCAGCTGGGTGGCCCGGTCGGTCAGCTTGCAGCTGACGTTGCCGCCTTCTTCGTACAGCAGGCAGCTGTTGACGGTGACGTCCTGGTCGACGTTCACCGGCGACGCGGTCTGGACGATGTAGCCGGCGCCGCCCTTACAGGCGACTTCGAAATAGGCGTTGTGAGCGCCGGCGCCGATGGCGCGGGCGTTCTGGATGTCGCAGGTCGCGCCCGCCTTGGCCAGGTACGGAACCAGGCCGGCCTTGGGGTCGGCGTTGCCGGGCAGCACGCAGGCCAGGGCGCTGGGCTTGCCGTCGGCGCCGGCGGCTGCGGTTTCCAGGCAGCTGTAGGTCTGCGGAGGCGAGTCCTTCTTGGCCAGGACCGCGAAGCCCAGGCCCTGCTGGCAGGCGACTTCGTAGTAGTCGGTGGCCGTCTTCTTGTCGTTGCCGATCAGGCGGGCGTCGGTGACCGTGCATGAGACGCCGGCGGTCTTGATCAGGTCCGGCGCCGCCTTCATGCCGGCCTCGCGGGCCTTGGCGTCGACGGCGGGGGCGGCGGCTTTCTCCTTCGGCGCCGAGATCACGGCGGCCGGAATGAGCGCGGCGAGCGCGAGGGCGGCCGTCAGGCCGATCGCGATGGGCCTCATAGGGTGTATCTCCTGGGGTAAATTCCTCGCGGCGGACTTAAGGCCCGCTTGCATCAAGGGTCAAGATGTCGTCCGACGGGGGCGCAATCATGACGGTGGCTGTGACCGGAGGACGCAGATGCGAGACGGGATCGAGGAAGAGGCGTCCGAAACGGTCGAACCGCGCAAGCCGCGCCTGGTCTATCCGTTCGAAACGGCGCCGGAGACGGGGTCGGGCCAGGCGGTCGAGGTCGCGCCGGGCGTGCTGTGGCTGCGCCAGCCGCTGGGCGGCTCGCTGGGCTTCATCAATGTCTGGGCCATCCGCGACGGCGAGGGCTGGGCGGTGGTCGACACCGGCCTGCAGACCAAGGAGACCTCGCAGGCCTGGCGGGTGGCCTTCGCCGGCGCCCTGGGCGGCCTGCCCGTCACCCGGGTGATCGTCACCCACCTGCATCCCGACCATGTGGGCCTGGCCGGCTGGATCGTCCGCAAGTTCGACGTCCGCCTCTGGATGACCCGGCTGGAATACTTCCAGTGCCGGATGCTGGTGGCCGACACCGGCCGCGAGGCCCCGGAGGACGGGGTGCGGTTCTTCCACGCGGCGGGCTGGGACGACGAGGCGATCGACAACTACAAGGCCCGGTTCGGCGGGTTCGGCAAGGCGATCTATCAGATGCCCGACAGCTATCGCCGCCTGAGTGACGGCGAGACCTTCCGCATCGGCGACCATGACTGGCGGGTGGTGACCGGCCAGGGGCACTCGCCCGACCACGCCTGCCTGTGGTGCCCCGAGCTGGACGTGCTGATCTCCGGCGACCAGGTGCTGCCGCGCATCTCGTCCAACGTCTCGGTGCATCCGACCGAGCCGGACGCCGATCCCCTGACCGACTGGATCACCTCGCTGGCCAAGGTGAAGGCGGCCGTGCCCGACTCGGTGCTGGTGCTGCCGGCCCACAACGATCCGTTCCGGGGGTTGCACGCCCGCATCGACGGCCTGATCTCGGGGCACGAGCGGGCCCTGACGCGCCTGGCGGGCAAGCTGGCCGAGCCCAAGCGGGTGGTCGACGTGTTCGGGGCGCTGTTCGCGCGGCCGATCGGGCCGGACATCCTGGGCATGGCCACCGGCGAGGCCCTGGCCCACCTCAACTGCCTGATCGGGCGGGGTCTGGCCGCGCGCGAGAAGGACGCCGACGCGGTGAACTGGTACCGAGCCGTCTAGCCCTTCAGGGCCTAGGCGGACGCACGCCGCCTGGCGGCCAGCCGGATCCACKGCGCGGCGTGGAACACGGCCATCAGGGCGTACATCGCCGCCATGCCGTCGAAGGGCGGCCGGACGGCGCACAGCCCGCCCATCGGTCCGCCCGTCAGGCCGGTGACCAACGCCATGGCGGCGAAGGTCGGGGTGGCCGCCAGGCTCAGCCAGCCGGACGCGGCCAGCGCCGGCGAGGGCGACGTATCCACGGTCACTCGGCCGCCCTCGGATACTCGTCGTGGCGGCGGAACCACAGGTCCTGTTCGTTGCGGCCCTTGGGCGCGCGATCCAGCCACTGGTACATGCCCCACAGCCCGTCCACGCCCCGCGTGTAGGTCGAGTAGGTGTGATAGACGACGCCGTCCTCCAGCACGAAGGTGCTCAGGCCGGGCCGATCCAGCGCATAGGTTTCGGCGTTCGTGCCGCACATCGCCGCGAACTCAAGGACCGGCGGGGGCGCCGGCTTGATGTCCAGGGCGTGGCCGGCGATCTCGTAGTTGTAGTCCACGGTCCCGGTGCGCTGCTGGGCCTCGGAGAACGAGACGTTGAAGTCGAAATTGAAGTCGCTCCCCCCGGACGACGCCCAGGGGAACGACCAGCCCATCCGTCGCTGGTAGGCTTGCAGCTTTGCCAGCGGGGCGCGCGACACCGCCGTCAGGGTGACATCGTGATTGGCCAGGTGCACGACCGAGGCGTCGAAGCCGTCGGCGATGGCCGAGCAGGACGGGCAGCCGGCCTCGTAGTCCGGGCCGAACATGAAGTGATAGACCATCAGCTGCGAGCGGCCGTCGAACAGGTCCTCCAGCGAGGCGGGCCCGTTCACGGTCTCGAACCGGTAGGGCTTATCGATCTTCACCCAGGGCAGGGCCTGGCGCTGCAGGGCCAATTGATCGCTGCGCCGGGTCAGCGCCTTTTCCTCAGCCAGCAGGGCGAGTCGGGCCTTCAGCCACTCGGCCCGTGAAACAACGGGGTGGATCATGGTCAACCTGTCTGATTTTGGGGGAGGTTCCGTGGCTCCGCCGACCAAACGGCGGAGCCTCCGGTCGGGAGCGTTCAGGCGGCGGGCAGGCGCTTTTCGTACTCGGCCTTGAGCCGCTTCCAGCCGTCCCAGAACGACGCCGTCTGCGGCTTGCCGCTGAGCCGGGTGGCCAGGACGTCGAGGTGGGCGTGCCAGCCGGCGCTGACATTGAGCAGGGTGGTGCGGTCCGGCGCGCGGCGGTGGATGATCGTCAGCAGCACCTTGTCGCCTGCGGGCTCCAGTTCGAACGACACCTCGCCCTGGTTCCAGGCGATGGCCAGCTTGCGGCCCGGGACGAAGTCGAGGATGCGGCTTTCCAGGCTGTGCTCGGCGCTGAAGCCCTCGGGAAGCTGGCCGGGCGGATCGCTCAGCTCGTTGTTGCGCCAGGTGAAGGTGAACGGCGCGCCGGCCTTCATCTCCATCGCGCCCGAGGCCAGCCACTGGCGGCGCAGCTTGCTCTCGGTGAGATAGGCCCAGACGCGGTCGATCGGGCCCGGCAGCAGGCGCTGGATCTTCAGGGTCAGGGGCTCGATCACTTCGCCATAGGCGTCCAGCGTGGCGGCTTCGCTCATTGGTCGTTTCCTTTGTTCGAGGGCGGGGTCTTGCGGGCGTCCTCCTCGCGGAGGAGCCGGTCCAGCACGTCGAGACGGCTGGTCCAGAAGTGCTCGTAGAAGCTCAGCCACTCCTGGGCCGTGGCCAGCGGGCCGGGCTCCAGGCGGCACAGGTGGGTGCGGCCGCGGACCTCGCGCTGGATCAGGCCGGCGCTCTCCAGCGCCTTGATGTGCTTGGAGGCGGCGGCCAGCGAGATCGAGAACGGCTCGGCCAGCTGGCCCACCGTCCGCTCGCCGCCCGCCAGCTCGCGCAGCATCCGGCGACGGGTGGCGTCGCCGAGGGCGTGGAAGACGGCGTCCAGCTGAGGGGCCGAAAGGGCGGTGTTTAATTCAACCATGTGGTTGAATGTGTGGGGTGGCCTTCAAAGAGTCAACCGATCGGTTGAATGATTTTCGACATCGGCCAAAACATTCGTTTGATATTTCGTGCGCGAACTATAATCTCGCGCCATGACCACGCCGCCCGACCGTCGCCTCGTCTTTCTGCTCAATGTCGCGCACCGCCGGGTGCAGCGCTATGTCGAGGCCAAGATGGCCGCCAAGGGCGGGCTGACCGCCGCCCAGTCCGGGGCGCTGTTCGTGCTGGGCCAGAAGGACGGCGCCCTGATCGGCGAGGCCGCCGAGGCGCTGGACCTGGCGCCCTCGGCCATGACCGGCCTGGTCGACCGCATGGTCCGCGCCGAGCTGGTCGAACGCCGGCCCGACCCCAACGACGGCCGCGCCTTCCGCCTGCACCTGACCCCCCACGGCGAGACCGCCCGCGAGGAGGCCAAGGCCGGGGTCGAAGGTCTGAACGCCCATCTCACCGAAGGCTTCACGGATGACGAGATCGCCGTGGTGTCGCGCTGGCTGACCAGCCTGCAAACGAAGTTCCCCAAAGGAGACCCCCAATGAGCGACCATGTTCAGGTCGTCGTCGACGCCGGCGTGATGACCATCACCCTGGCCCGTCCGGACAAGAAGAACGCCCTCAGCAACGCCATGTACGGCGTGCTGGCCGACAGCCTGGAGCAAGCCGAGAGCGATCCGGCCGTGCGGGTGGTGGTGTTCCAGGCCGACGGCGACAGCTTCAGCTCGGGCAACGACCTGCAGGACTTCGCCGCCCAGGCCACGGGCGCCTTCACCGGCGAGCGGCACGTGATGCGGTTCCTCAAGAACCTGGCCAAGGCCACGCGGCCGCTGGTCGCCGCCGTCCAGGGCCAGGCCGTGGGCGTGGGCACGACCATGCTGCTGCACTGCGACCTGGTGTTCACCAGCCCGGACGCCAAGCTGACCGTGCCGTTCGTCAACCTGGCCCTGGTGCCGGAGGCCGCCTCCAGCCTGCTGCTGCCGGCCCGCATCGGCCACGCCCGCGCCTACGCCATGTTCGCCTTGGGCGAGGCGGTCAGCGGCGAGACGGCCGCGGCCTGGGGCATCGCCAACGCCTGCGTGCCGCTGGAAGACCTGCGGGCCAAGGCCCGCGCCGCCGCCGACCAGCTGGCCAAGCGTCCGCTGGGCGCCCTGACGGTCACCAAGAGCCTGATGCGCGACGCGGAGGCCATCGCGGCGCTGATGGACAAGGAGGGCGAACTGTTCGGCCAGCGGCTGCAGACCGCCGAGGCGCGGGAAGCCTTCATGGCCTTCGCCGAGCGCCGGGCGCCCGACTTCAGCAAGGTCGGCTGAGATGGCCTTGGCGGTGGTGCTGGCGGCGGCGTTGTTCGCCCTGTCGGCGATCCACCTCTATTGGGGCCTGGGCGGTCGCTGGCCGGGCCATGACGAGGCCTCGATGGTCGAGCACGTGGTGGGCCGCACCCGCGGCATGCGCGCGCCGGGCTTGCTGGCCTCGACCGGGGTCGCCCTGGCCCTGGCGGCCGGCGGGGCCCTGATCCTGGCGACCCTGACCCGCACGCCCTGGGACCCGCTGTTCCAGGCCGCGCGCTGGGGGCTGTTCGCGGTGTTCGCCGGGCGCGGCCTGGCGACCTATGTCCCGCCCGTCTTCCGCTATGCCGAGGGCACGCCGTTCGCGACGCTCAACCGCCGCGCCTACGGGCCGCTGTGCCTGGCGATCGCCTTGGGGATTCTGGTTCTGCAGCTGTAGCGTTCGTCACAACGAAAAGATCAAAAGGGAGCGAAACATGGCCGACCGCATCAAGTCCCCTTTCGGGGCCTATACCGACGCCCGCGACGTGGTCGCCGGCCAGGACCTGACCGGCGTGGTCGCCATCGTCACCGGCGGCGCCACCGGCATCGGGATCGAGACCGCCCGCGCCCTGGCCGAGGCCGGAGCCGAGGTGGTGATCGCCGTCCGCAAGCCCGACCTGGCCGAGGCCGCCGTCGCCGACATCGCCAAGACCGCCAAGGGTAAAGTCAGCTGGTCGATGCTGGACCTCTCCAGCTTCAAGTCGATCCGCGCCTTCGCCGAGCGCTGGGGCGACCGGCCGCTGAACCTGCTGATCAACAACGCCGGGGTCATGGCCTGCCCGCTCGCCTATACCGAGGACGGGCTGGAGATGCAGATCGGCACCAACCACTTCGGCCATTTCCTGCTGTCGGTGCTGCTGGCTCCGAACCTGGTGGCGGGCGCCAGGTCGGGCTGGACCTCGCGGCTGGTGTCGCTGTCGTCGATCGGCCACCGCCGCGCGCCGGTGAACTTCGACGACCCGAACTTCCGCGATCGTGCCTACGACAAGTGGGAGGCCTACGGTCAGGCCAAGACCGCCAACGCCCTGTTCGCCGTGGGCTTCGACAAGCGGTTCAAGGACCAGGGCGTGCGCGCCTTCGCCGTGATGCCGGGCGGCATCATGACCCCGCTGCAGCGCCACCTGCCGCTCGAGGAGCAGAAGGCGATGGGCTGGATCGACGACGACGGCAAGGTGCGCGACGGCTTCAAGACGCCCCAGCAGGGCGCCTCGACCAGTGTCTGGGCCGCCGTCGGCGCCGAGCTGGACGACGCGGGCGGTCTCTATCTGGAGGACCTGGCCGAGGCCGTTCCCTGGAGCCCGGAGCATCCGTGGAGCGGCGTCATGCCCTACGCCCTGGACCCCGAGGCGGCTGACCGCCTCTGGGCCCTGTCGGTGGAGACCACGGGCGCGGGGGCCTGATGCGGCGGCAGACGATCTGGCGGCTGGCCGGCGTGGCCGCCGTCCTGGGGGGACTGATCGACCTGCTGGGACCGTTGGCCTATCCGCACCTGACCGATCCCGCGCGGCTGTCGACCTATGTGCTGATCGACCTCCTGCTGCTGTTCGGCATGTTGGGCGTGCAGTCGGTGGCGGGCCGGCTGATGGGGTGGCCGGGGCTGGCCGGCTTCGTGATGGCGGTGAGCGGCGTCCTGCTGGTGCGCACCTCCGCGGCCGGGATCTGGGGCGCGGCGTCCTACACCGTGGCCTCGGCGGTCTGGTCGATCGGCATGGTCGTGGTCGGGGCGACCCTGCTGGCCCGCAAGGGACCGTTTCGCGCCGCCTCGGCCCTGTGGATCGCCGCCTTCGTCATCGGCCTTGCCGGGCTGGCCCTGAAGGATCAGGGTCTGGCCCACCGCCTGGCCGGCTGGTGCTTCGCCCTGGGCTTCATCGCCGCCGGCGTCATCCTGGCCAGAACCGCATCGAGAGCAGAAGCATGAGCAGCCTAGCTGGCAAGACCCTTTTCATCACCGGCGCCTCGCGCGGCATCGGTCTGGCCATCGCCCTGCGCGCGGCCCGCGACGGGGCCAACATCGTCATCGCCGCCAAGACCGCCGAGGCCCACCCTAAGCTGCCCGGCACGATCTACACCGCCGCCGCCGACATCGAGGCGGCCGGCGGCAAGGCCTTGCCGCTGGTGGTCGACGTGCGCGAGGAGGCCAGCGTCCAGGCCGCGGTCGACAAGGCGGTCGAGACGTTCGGCGGCATCGACATCTGCGTGAACAACGCCTCGGCGATCTCGCTCACGGGCACGCTGTCGACCGACATGAAGCGCTACGACCTGATGCACCAGATCAACGGGCGCGGCACGTTCCTGACCTCGAAGATCTGCCTGCCGCACCTGAGGAAGGCCGCCAATCCGCACATCCTGGCCTTGTCGCCGCCGCTGGACATCAAGCCCCGCTGGTTCGCGCCGCACGTCGCCTATTCGATGGCCAAGTACAACATGAGCCTGTGCATGCTGGGCATGGCTGAGGAGTTCCGCGCCGACGGCGTGGCCTGCAACGCCCTGTGGCCGCGCACCGCCATCGCCACCGCCGCCATCCAGTTCGCCCTGACCGGCGAGGAAGGCCTCAAGCACTGCCGCACGGTCGAGATCATGGCCGACGCCGCCCACGCCATCTTCCTCAAGCCCTCGCGCGAATTCACCGGCCAGTTCGTGATCGACGACACGTTCCTTTACGGCGAGGGCGAACGCGACTTCGACAAGTACCGCGTGGACCCGACCGCCACCCTGATGCCGGACTTCTTCGTGCCCGAGGACAGCGTCCCGCCACCGGGCGTGGTGATCGGCTAGCTATTTCCGAGGCCTGTCCTTGCGCGCCGCCGCCACGGCGATGGACCGGCGCGCCCAGTCGATCATCAGGTCCGGATCGTCCAGCGCCTCGGCCGGTGCGGTCCAGTAGGCCATGGGGCTCATGCCGAACGGCGCGAACTGGGTGCTGCCGACCGCCTCGAAATCGGCGCGCAGGGTTTCGTCGCCCTTGAGGTACAGGGTGTCGTCGTCGATCAGGGCGAAGAACAGGCCTTGGGCGTAGAGCCCGACTCCGCCGAACATCTTGCGGAAGGTCAGCGGCCCGACCGGGGCCAACTGCTCCAGCACGAAATCCAGATAGTCCGAAGAGACCGCCATATGCCCGTCACCATTCGCCCGGCCGTCCCGGGGGACAGCGCCCTGATCCTGCGGTTCATCCGCGACCTGGCCGAGTACGAGAAGCTGCTCGACGCGGTGGAGGCGACGCAGGACCACGTCACGGTGGCGCTGTTCGGCGAAAACCCCAAGGCCTTCTGCGACATCGCCGAGATCGACGGCGAACCGGTGGGCTTCGCCCTGTGGTTCTACAATTTCTCGACCTTCGTCGGCCGGCACGGGATCTATCTCGAGGACCTGTTCGTGCGGCCCGAGGCGCGCGGATCGGGCGCGGGCAAGGCCCTGCTGGCCAATMTGGCGCGGCGCTGCCTGGACGAGAATCTGGGCCGGCTGGAATGGGCGGTGCTGGACTGGAACGCCCCGTCCATCGCCTTCTACGACAGCCTGGGCGCCGCGGCGATGGACGAGTGGATCGTCCGGCGGATGACCGGCGAGCCGTTGCGGAAGCTGGCGGGGGCCTAGGTCCTTCCCTTCAACCGCTCATCCCGGCGAATGCCGGGACCCAGATCCTATAGCTGGGTGGAGGGTTGGAAGAGCTCAGAACCCTTGGCGTCAACCACACAGCCATTCCATCTGGGTCCCGGCATTCGCCGGGATGAGCGGAGTTGGAAAGCTATTCCAGCCGGTCGGCCTTGCGCAGCGCCGGGAACATCTTGGCCCAGGCGCCGGTCACCACCAGCGCCCCGACGCCGCCGAACACCGCCGCGCCGACCGGACCCAGGAACCGCGCCGCGACGCCGCTCTCGAACTCGCCCAGCTCGTTGGAGGCGCTGATGAACAGGCCCGAGACGGCGGCCACGCGACCGCGCATGGGGTCGGGCGTGACCAGCTGCACCAGGGTCTGGCGGATATAGACCGAGACCATGTCGGCCCCGCCCAGGATCGCCAGGGCGCCGACCGACAGCCAGGTCCACTTCGACAGGCCGAAGACCACCGTCGCCGCGCCGAACACGGCGACGGCGCCGAACATCAGCAGGCCCGCGCGGCGGCGGATCTGGTGGCTGGCCAGGAAGATCGCCACCAGGGTGGCGCCCACGGCCGGGGCGGCGCGCAGGACGCCGAAGCCCTCGGCCCCGACATGCAGCACGTCGCGGGCGAACACCGGCAGCAGGGCGGTGGCGCCGCCCAGAAGCACGGCGAACAGGTCCAGCGAGATCGAGCCGAAGACGATCTTGTTGTCCCAGGTGTAGGCCAGGCCCTCCTTGATCAGGGTCCAGCGCGAACCGGGCTGCACGACCGGCCGGGTCGACTGGCGGATGAAGGCCAGCAGAAGGCCGCCCAGCAGGAACAGGCCCGCCGAGGTCGCGAACGCCGTGGCCGGCGAGACGGCGCAGAGCAGACCGCTCAGGGCCGGACCGATGATCGAGGCGCTCTGCCAGGACAGCGAGTTCCAGGCGATGGCGCGCGGCAGCAGCGGACGCGGCACCAGCATCGGGCCCATGGCGCTGGAGGCGGGCGACAGGAAGGCGCGGCCGGCGCCGAACAGCACGGCGATGGCGAAGATCGGCCACAGGGCGGTATGACCCGACCAGGCCAGCAGGCCCAGGCCGGCGGCGCACAGGATGTCGACGCCGATCGCGGCGGTCATGATCGCCCGGCGATCGTGGCGGTCGGCGGTCTCGCCGGCGGTCAGGGTCAGGAAGAACAGCGGGATGAACTGGGCCAGGCCCACCATCCCCAGCAGGAAGGCGCCCTGGCCCTCGTTGTGTCCGGTCTCGCGGGCCAGGGTGTAGACCTGCCAGCCGATCGTCACGCCCTGGATCTGCACCGCCAGGGTGGCGGCGAAGCGCGCGGCCCAGAAGAACACGAAGTCGGTCTGCTTGAGCAGGGCGCGCATGGACGTGTCCGTCGCTTCGATGGCCGAGGGGACGGAGTCGGGATCGGGGGGGAGGTCGGTCATGGCGGCGGACCATGTCCCCGACCGAGCGTCACCGCAATCGAGTTTGTTTGATGCGACAGTTGAATTCATTGACGCCAGGCGCACCAGGCCCTATTCCGCGCGCTCCAACGGAAGGAAAGCGCCGCCATGCGACGCCTGCGACGAACCTGCGCCGCGCGGACCGGAGTCCGCCACTAACGCCCCGGAAGCGGCCGTCTCGGCCGCGTCACGATCCGGGGCTATGTCCCCTTTTCGTGTTCCGGATCGTTTAAGCGCCCATGTCGTCTTCCGCCGTCGCCCCTTCGCCGCTTCCCCCCGCCATCCTCGTCGAACGGCCCGAGCACGCCCGCGCCGTCGAGGTGCTGGTCGATCGCGCCTTCGGTCCGGGTCGCTTCGCCAAGTCGTCCGAGCGCCTTCGCGAGGGTAACCACAAGCTGGACGACTGCTCGTTCGTGGCCCTGCATGAAGGGCGCGTGATCGGCAGCGTGCGCCTGTGGCCGGTGACCGTGGGCGGCAAGCCCTTAGCCTTCCTCGGCCCGCTGGCGGTCGACGCCGACGAGCGCAAGCACGGCCTGGGCCAGGCCCTGGTCGAGGCCGCCTGCGACGCCGCCGCAAAGGCCGGCTGGGCCGCGGTGCTGCTGGTGGGCGACGCCCCCTATTTCGGCCGCGTCGGCTTCGCGGCCGAGCCGGCTTCGCAAGCGATCATGCCGGGTCCGGCGGACCAGCGCCGCGTGTTGGTCAAGGCGCTGGTCGAGGGCGGGGACGCCGGCCTGGTGGGTCCGATCCGCATCGGGTGAGGGGAAGCCCGCGCTTGAGCCGGACACCGGCTTGCCCTACCTGAAACCCATGACCGTCGATCCCACCCCTTCCGGCCTCGCAGGCGTCACCGCCGCCGCCAAGGAAGCGGGCCAGCGCGGCCTGCCGCCCGTGCACCTGTGGCATCCCGAGCATTGCGGCGACATCGACATCCGCATCCGCAGGGACGGGGTCTGGTTCCATGAGGGCACGCCGATCGGCCGCGAGGCGCTGGTGCGCCTGTTCTCGACCGTGCTGCGCCTGGACCCGGACGGCTATCACCTGGTCACGCCGGTCGAGAAGCTGAAGATCCAGGTCGAGGACGCGCCGTTCATCGCCACGCGTGTCGATCAGGTCGGCGACGCCCTCAGGTTCGAGACCAATGTCGGCGACGTGGTGGAGGCGGGTCCGGACAACGCCATCCGCGTCGAGACCGATCCGACCACCGGCGAGCCCAGGCCCTATCTGCACGTGCGGCGCGGCCTGGAGGCCCTGATCGCCCGGCCGGTGTTCTACGAGCTGGCCGAGCTGGCCGCCGAGCGCGACACGCCCGACGGGCCGCGCCTGGGCGTGGCCTCGAACGGCGCCTGGTTCCCGATCGCGCCGGCCGGGGTCCATCGCGGATGACCCTGACCCGAGACGAACGGCGAGCGTGGATCACCAGCAAGCTGGACCCGATCGAGGCCTACGATCCCAGCCTGGATGCGGCGCGCTCGGACTTCGACCTCAATCCCGGCCTGCGGCCCGACAATCCCCACGCCCTGCGTCCGGCCGCCGTGCTGGTCGGGCTGGTCGAGCATGAGGAAGGCTGGACCGTGCTGCTGACCCGCCGGGCCGACACCCTGCGCAGCCACACCGGCCAGATCGCCTTTCCCGGCGGCCGCTGCGATCCCGGCGAGACGCCCTGGGAAACGGCGCTGCGCGAGGCCCAGGAGGAGATCCACCTCGACCCGAAGTTCGTGACCCTGGCCGGCCTGCTGCACGGCTACCGCACGGTGACCGGCTTCCACGTCACCCCGGTGGTCGGCTTCATCGATCCGGCCGCCACCTTCGAGCCCAGTCCCGACGAGGTGGCCGACGTCTTCGAGACCCCGTTCGCCTTCCTGATGGACCCGGGCAACCACCAGCGCCAGCACCGCGACCTGCCCGACGGCGAGCGGCGGTTCTTCTACGCCATGCCCTGGAACGAGCGGTTCATCTGGGGCGCGACGGCGGGCATGCTGCGGGGCCTGTACGAGCGCCTGCACGGGCCGGAAGAAACGCCGGACGCCCCGTAACCCGCCCAGGCGGCCCCGACGTAAACCACGGAAGAATCTATGGTTAAGTTTATCAACGGGCTTGTCGGCGGGCGATAATCGTCTGAAATGCCTCGCCCCGCGTGCGGGGGCGTGTTGCGTACCGCGGGGGAGTAGCGTGAGCACCGAGACGATAGGCGTGGCGCCGTGGATGGCGCTGCCGGAGACCCAGGCCGTGATCGCCGCGCTCGAGAAGCGCGGCTTCCCCGGCTGTGCGCGCTTCGTCGGCGGCTGTGTGCGCAACACCCTGATGGGCAAGCCCATCGACGACATCGACATCGCCACCACCCTGACCCCCGACCAGGTGATCGAAGCCCTGGGCGAGGCGGGCCTGCGCTCGATCCCCACCGGCGTCGACCACGGCACGGTCACGGCCCTCTCCAACGGCCGCTCCTACGAGATMACCACCCTGCGCCGCGACGTGTCGACCGACGGCCGTCGGGCGGTGGTGTCGTTCACCCAGGACTGGGACCAGGACGCCGAGCGCCGCGACTTCCGCTTCAACGCCCTCTACGCCGACATCCACGGCCGCCTGTACGATCCCACCGGCGAGGGCGTGAACGACGCCCGCGAGGGCCGGGTGGTGTTCGTCGGCGATCCGATGACCCGCATCCGCGAGGACTATCTGCGCATCCTGCGCTTCTTCCGCTTCCACGCCTGGTACGGCAAGGGCGACGCCGACCAGAAGGCTCTGGCCGCCTGTAAGGCGCTGAAGGGCATGGTCGAGGGCCGCGCCGCCGAGCGCACCCAGAAGGAGCTGCTGAAGCTGCTGGCGGCCGACGATCCGCGCGCCGCCCTGCGCCTGATGGCCGCCACCGGCGTGCTGCCGGCCATCCTGCCGTTCGTGAAGTCGCTGGCCCGGTTCGAGGGGCTGATGGCGATCGAGACCGAGCAGCTGTTCGAGAACGATCCCGAGCTGCGCCTGGCGGCCCTGATCCCCGACGACCCCAAGATCGCCGAGCAGATGGCCGAGCGCCTGCGGCTGTCCAACGCCCTGAAGGAGCGGCTGGTCGAGGCGGTGGGCAAGTCGCCGCGCATCGTCAGCTGGATGAGCCCGCGCGAGACCCGCCGGGCTGTCTACGCCCTGGGCCTGAAGACCTTCAGCGACCGGGTGAAGCTGGCCTGGGCCGGCGCCAGCCGCTCGGCCACCACGGCCCAGTGGCGCGGCCTGCTGGCCCTGGGCGAAAGCTGGACCCCGCCGGCCTTCCCGCTGACCGGCGAGGAGATCCTCAAGGCCGGCGTGCCCAAGGGTCCGATGGTTGGCGAGGTGATGCGCGAGGTCGAGATCTGGTGGATCGACCAGGACTTCATCGAGGACAAGTTCTCGGCCATCGAACGGCTGAAGGCCGTGGCGCAGGGGATGGTGTTCTAGTTTTGATCCCTCTCCCAGAGGGAGAGGGAGGGACCCGCCGCGAAGCGGTGGGAGGGTGAGGGGTTACGAGGTTCGACGGCGTGCCGGCGCTCCGTCGGACGCCGTAACCCCTCACCCCAACCCTCTCCCTCTGGKAGAGGGAGCATATCGACGGAGACCCCCATGAAGATCGGCCTGCTCGAAACCGGTGAACCGCCGGAAGCCCTGCAGCCCGCGTTCGGGCGCTACGCCGCGATGTTCCAGGATTTGCTCGGGCCCGGGCACGACTACGTCGTCTACGACGTCCAGGCCGGCGTCCTGCCCGCCGATCCGGCCGAGTGCGACGCCTATGTGGTCACCGGCTCGTCGGCKGGGGTCTATGACGACCTGCCGTGGATCGAACCGCTGAAGGCCTTCCTGGTCGAGGCTAGCCGGCAGCCCTTGGTCGGGGTCTGTTTCGGCCACCAGGTCATGGCCGAGGCGTTCGGCGGCAAGGTCGTGAAGTCCGACAAGGGCTGGGGCGTGGGCCTGCACAAATACGACGTGGCCGAGCCCCAGCCATGGATGGACCTGGACCTGGACCGGGACCCGGCCCGCGTCGCCGTCCCGGCCTCGCACCAGGACCAGGTGATCGTCATCCCGCCGACCGCCCGCGCCGTGGCCGGCAGCGCATTCACCCCCGCCGGCGTCCTGGTCTATGACGACCGGCCGGCCATCTCGATGCAGTTCCACCCCGAGTTCGACCCGGCCTATGCGCGGGCCCTGATCGAGTCCCGGCGCGGCAGCCGCTTCACCGACGCCGAGGCCGACGCGGCGGTCGCCAGCCTCGACCAGGCCAACGACCGGGCGCGGGTGGGCGACTGGATTCAGGCCTTTCTGGCCCAGACGGTCTGATTTCTGGCAACCTGGACCGCACGCCGGCCGTTCCGGCTGAAACGCGGGAGACCAGGATCATGAAAGCCGTCGCCGTCGTGCTCGCCGCCGGTTCGTTGATGGTCGGGGGCGCGCTGCTGTCCAGCGTCGGGGCCGCCGCGCCCGCGCCGCCCGCCGCCGCGCCGCCAGAGACGCTGAAGAGCGTGTCCGACTTCACCTCGATCCAGGACCCGGCCGCCCGCTCGCTGGCCCTGTTCGCCGAGGTCGGCAAGGTGATCGAGAGCCCGCGCTGCATGAACTGCCACCCGGTCCAGCGCGCCCCGACCCAGGGCGACGACCGCCATCCGCACAATCCGCCGATGGTGGGCGGCCAGGCCGGCCACGGGCCCGTCGGCCTGCCCTGTTCGTCGTGCCACGGCCCGGCCAACGTCGCGACCTGGGGCCAGGACATCAAGTCGATCCCCGGCGATCCGAAATGGGCCCTGGCCCCGGTCGAGATGGCCTGGCAGGGCAAGTCGCTGGGCGCGATCTGCGCCCAGATCAAGAACCCGGCCAGGAACGGCGGTCGCTCGCTGGCCGAGCTGCATCATCACATGGCCGAGGACCACCTGGTCGGCTGGGCCTGGAACCCAGGCGAGGGCCGCAAGCCGGCGCCGGGCACCCAGGCGCAGTTCGGCCAGCTGGTGCAGGCCTGGATCGATACGGGGGCCAAGTGCCCGAAGGCATGACGTTCAGAGGTAGGGATTGCGGATGGTCAGCCGCCCGTCGATGACCTGACCGTTCTGCATGTCTTCCGAGTAGAGKACCGTACATCCGGCGATCAGCGCAGCKGCGAGGATCAGGGCGTCGTAGAAGCCATAGCCGTAGCGCTCGCTGAGCAAGGTTGCGCGATCATAGGTCTCGGAGCTGACGATCTCGACCTGGCAAACATACCGGATGGGATCGAGCGCGCCGCGTATCCTCGACCAGGGCAGTCCATATTTTCGGAGGGCAACGGACGTGAATTCGTTGAGCACCTGGACGCTGATGACGCCGCCCTCGGCGACCAGCGCCTCGGACTTGGCGGCTTTGTCGGCGTCGCCCGAGATCAGATAGAGGATGACGTTGCTGTCGAAGAACGCCCTAGTCACGCCTGTTGGCTTCGTCGCGATCGAACTTGAAATCCGCCGGCAGACTGCCTCGGAATTGCCGAATGCTCTTCAGGGCTTCGAGGCGTGAGGCATAGGTGCTGCCGGCCGCGGCATGAGCTACGGGCGCCACCTCGACTTCGTCGCCTTCCTTGAGGCCAAGCCGTTCGACCTCGTCCGCCGATAGACGAACGGCCAAGCCGTCTCCCAATCTCGTCACGTGCACGGCGAACTCCTTGTTCGACAAAGTCCAGCCTAGCACGAGGCGGCTTTTACGGCCACTTCACCTCGGGCGGCATCGAGCTGAGGATCGACTCGACGTTGCCGCCGGTCTTCAGGCCGAACATCGTGCCGCGGTCGTAGAGCAGGTTGAACTCCACATAGCGGCCGCGCTGCACCAGCTGCTGCTCGCGCTCGTCCGGCGTCCAGGCCTCGCCCATGCGGCGGCGGACCAGCTCGGGATAGATCTCCAGGAACGCCTTGCCGACGTCCTGGGTGAAGGCGAAGTCCTTGGACCAGTCGCCGCTGTCGTGGTGGTCGTAGAAGATACCGCCGATGCCGCGCGGCTCGTTCCGGTGCGGTAGGAAGAAGTACTCGTCGCACCAGGCCTTGTACTTGGCGTACCAGGCCGGGTCGTGGGCGTCGCAGGCGCGCTGGTAGGCGGCGTGGAAGTCGATCGCGTCGGGGAAGTCCTGCCGGCGCTGGTAGCCGAGCAGGGGCGTCAGATCGCCGCCGCCGCCGAACCAGCTCTTGGTCGTGGCGATGAAGCGGGTGTTCATGTGCACAGCCGGCACGCGCGGATTGCGCATGTGGGCGATCAGGCTGATCCCGGTGGCGAAGAAGCGCGGGTCCTCGGCCGCGCCGGGCATGTTCTTCGCCATCTCCGGCGTGAAGGTTCCGAACACGGTGGAGACGTGCACGCCGACCTTCTCGAACAGGCGGCCATGCATCATCGACATGACGCCGCCGCCGCCGGCCTCGCGGTCCCAGGGCTTGCGGACGAACCGCCCAGCCTCGCCGGTATAGAGATCTGCGGGGGCCTGGTCCTCCAGCCGTTCGAATTCCGCGCAGATCTGGTCGCGCAGGCTTTCGAACCAGGCGCGGGCCGTGGCTTTCTTCTGGTCGAGGGTCAGGGCGTCGGTGGGCGTGCTCATGGGCAGCGGATTAAGCGTTCGTCGGGCGGGGCGCAAATACGCAGCGATCCGTAAGCGCCATTACGGTCCAATGGTCGGAGGCCAGCCGGTGCGTTCCATCTCAGCCTGCATCCGACCGATTTCGCGCCCGGCGGAGACCAGGCCGACGATCATCAACGACGCGATCAGCGCGCCGGGCGCGCCCATGACCAGCAAGGCCCGCCAGGGGCGTCGACCCAGGCCGCGCCAGCCGAAGATCGTGGTTGCGAGGATCAGGGCGATGATCGCCAGGCCCAGGCCGCTGGTCAGGGCCGGGCCCACGACATCCTCGCCGTCATAGTCCATCAGGAAGGCGGCGAGGCTGAGCGACATCAACAGCGCGGCTACGGCGTTGATGAGGCTGAAAAGCACGGCGAGCGCTCGGGCGCCGCCGGACGCCTTGGGACGCGGCGCGATCGCTTCGGTCATGTGTTGTCCCCCATCCCCGGGAACCCGTCGGTCTGCCGCAGGGCCTCGCCCAGGGCCATGGCCGCCGTCGTCGCCAGGTTCATCGACCGGGCCTCGGGGCGCAAAGGGATCGTCAGGCGCGAAAAGGCGGTCTCATGAACCTCAGGTGGCGCGCCGCGGCTCTCGTTGCCGAACAACAGGGTGTCGCCCGCCTGGAAATCGAACTTGTGGAACGGCGCCGTCGCCTTGGTGGTGAACAGCAGCAATCGGCCCTCGCGGCGTTCCGGCGCGGCGAGAAACGCCTCCCACGACGCGTGGCGGATCATGTGCGTCAACGGACCATAGTCGAGGGCCGCGCGCTTCAAGCTCTTGTCGTCCAAGGGGAAACTGCAGGGCTCGATGATGTCCAGACCCACCCCCAGACAGGCGCCCAAACGGATGGCGGCGCCCACGTTCTGAGGAATGCCGGGTTGAAAAAGCGCGAGCCGCATTCTAAGCGAACCAACCATAGAGCCAGCAGGGGCATTTGCTGCGAATCGAAAGGGCTTGCGGACTTCGTCCGCGCGTCCGATAGGACGATCCGCTTTTGCCTGTTGTGGCGAAGACCCGTTCGCGGGTCCAGACAGTATGCGCCGACAGGCGTTTTCCAGGCCGGGCCGTCTCAAGGGCGGCGCGGCGGCATCGAAGGGTGACTTGGGTGGCCGACACCGCCGTGGGCGCAAAAACTGATCCGGCGCATGGGGAAGACCCCAGCCGTCGGGATTTCATCTACATCGCATCGATGACGGTCGCCGCCGGCGGCGCGGTCGCGTTGGCGTGGCCGTTCATCGACCAGATGAACCCCTCGGCCGATACGCGGGCCCTGGCGTCGATCGAGTTCGACGTGACCAAGGTCGGCGAAGGCCAGCAGGTCGTCGTCAAATGGCGCGGCAAGCCGCTGTTCGTGCGCAACCGGACCAAGGCCGAGATCGCCAAGGCGGTCGCGGACGACGGCGCGTCGATGAAGGATCCGCAGAAGGACGCCGATCGCGTGAAGCCGGGCAAGGCCCAGTGGCTGATCGTCGGCGGCAACTGCACCCACCTCGGCTGCGTCCCGACCTTCGGCGGCGGCGAGTACGGCGGCTGGTTCTGCCCGTGCCACGGCTCGGTCTACGACACCTCGGGTCGTATTCGTAAGGGTCCGGCTCCCAAGAACCTGATCGTTCCGGAGTACGCCTTCCTGTCCGACACCAAGGTCAAGATCGGTTAAGCGAGATGAGCGGACATTCGACCTACGAACCCAAGACCGGTTTCGAGCGCTGGCTCGACGCCCGTCTGCCGATCGTGCGCCTGGGCTACGACAGCTTCGTCGACTACCCCACGCCGCGTAACCTGAACTACTGGTGGACCTTCGGCGGCATCCTGTCGCTGTGCCTGGCCTCGCAGCTGATCACCGGCATCATCCTGGTGATGCACTACACGCCCAGCGCCGACCACGCCTTCGCCAGCGTCGAGCACATCATGCGCGACGTGAACTACGGCTGGCTGATCCGCTACATGCACGCCAACGGCGCGTCGATGTTCTTCATCGCCGTCTACATCCACATGCTCCGCGGCCTCTACTACGGCTCGTACAAGGCGCCGCGCGAAGTGCTGTGGCTGCTGGGCTGCGTGATCTACCTGCTGATGATGGCCACCGCCTTCATGGGCTACGTCCTGCCCTGGGGCCAGATGTCCTTCCACGGCGCGGTCGTGATCACCAACCTGTTCGGCGCCCTGCCGGTCGTGGGCGAGAGCATCACCACCTGGCTGTGGGGCGGCTTCGCCGTCGACAACCCCACCCTGAACCGCTTCTTCTCGCTGCACTACCTGCTGCCCTTCATGATCGCGGGCGTCGTGATCCTGCACATCTGGGCGCTGCACGTGGTGGGCCAGAACAACCCGACCGGCGTCGAGCCCAAGTCGAAGGCCGACACCGTGCCCTTCACCCCGTACGCGACGGTGAAGGACGGGTTCGCGATGAGCGTCTTCCTGATCCTCTTCGCCTGGTTCGTCTTCTTCATGCCCAACGCCCTGGGCCACGCCGACAACTACATCCCGGCCAACCCGCTGGTGACGCCGTCGCACATCGTTCCGGAGTGGTACTTCCTGCCGTTCTACGCGATCCTGCGCGCCGTCMCGGACAAGCTGATGGGCGTGCTGGCCATGTTCGGCGCCATCGCCTGCCTGTTCGCCCTGCCGTGGCTGGACACCTCGAAGGTGCGCTCGATGCGCTACCGCCCGACCGCGAAGGTCCACTTCTTCATCTTCGTGGTGGCGTGCTGCATCCTGGGCGTCTGCRGCGCCAAGCTGCCGGACGACCAGGTCATCCCGGGCGTCACCACCTTCCAGCTGATGGCTTCGGACCTGAACAGCTTCGTCTGGCTCAGCCGCGTGGCCGCCCTGTACTACTTCGCTTTCTTCCTGGTGATCCTGCCGATGCTGGGCCTGACCGAAAAGACCCTGCCGGTGCCGGACTCCATCGCTTCCCCCGCCCTGTCGCACCCGGCCGCCGCGCCGGCCGAAGCGACCGCCGCGCCTGAAATGAAGGGCTGATCCCGATGCTGCGCAAACTCTCCGTCATCGCAGCGGTCGCGGGTCTCCTGGCGGCCGGCGCCGCCGGTCCGGCCCTGGCCGCCCACGGCGCCCTGCCGGCCAAGGAAGTCCACTGGTCGTTCGACGGCCCGCTCGGCAAGTTCGACCAGGCCCAGCTGCAGCGCGGCTACAAGGTCTATCGGGAGGTCTGCTCGGCCTGCCACTCGATGAGCCTGGTGTCGTTCCGCAACCTCGGCGACAAGGGCGGTCCGTTCTACGACAAGAAGTACCCGAACTCGAACGACAACCCGTACGTCAAGGCGATCGCCAAGGACTACGAGGTCGCCGACATCGACAACGAGACCGGCGACGCGATCAAGCGTCCGGCCACCCCGGCCGACCGCTTCCCGTCGCCGTTCCCGAACGAGGCCGCGGCCCGCGCCAGCAACGGCGGCGCCCTGCCGCCGGACATGTCGCTGCTGGCCAAGGCCCGAGAAGAGGGTCCGAACCACATCTACTCGATCATCACCGGCTACGCGGCTCCGCCGCCCGGCCTGAAGATGGATCCGACCCAGCACTACAACCAGTACATGACGGGCGACCTGTCGTCGTACTGGTCGGGCCCGAAGGAACACGTTCCGCCGGGCGGCTTCATCGCGATGGCCCCGCCGATCAAGGCCGGCCAGGTGACCTTCGACGACGGCACGCCGTCGACGCTGGACCAGGAAGCCAAGGACGTCGCGGCCTTCCTGATGTGGGCCGCCGAGCCCAAGCTGGAAGAGCGCAAGCAGACCGGCGTCGTCGTGCTGGTTTACCTGCTGATCTTCGCTGGCCTGCTCTACGCCAGCTACCGCCAGGTCTGGAAGAACGAGTCGCACTGAGCGGCCCGTTCCAAGGCTTGAGACATCAGGGCCCGGCGGCGACGCCGGGCCCTTTTTCTTGGCCGGTCAGCGCTCGGCCGGGACGGGGGTCAGCCACRGGCGCCGGGCCTCCGGGTCCAGCCGCAGGCGATAGCCGGCCAGCAMCTGGACGCCGAGCGCCCCCACCACGCCGTCGGGCAGGTCGCCGGCCCGCACGGCCGGCAGGTTCTCCCGCAGGGTCCCGTCCAGCGACAGCGCCCGCAGGGTTCCAGCCGGCTTCTGGCGCGGCCCGTCGGCGGCTCCCCGGGCCCGCACGCCGCCGTTGGAGGCGGTGTCCAGGGCGAAGGGACCGGCCATGCCCTTAAGGCCGTCCGAGGCCGCMGCGAGGACCGTGGGCACGCCGCCGACCACTGTGACCGGCAAGCCGCCCTTCCGCCCCGCTTTCCGGCCTCCAGGGGCGCTTCCCGGGCGCTCCAGGCGCAGGCGGCAGGGCGAGAAGTCCAGGGTGATCGCGTAGCGGTCCAGGATGTCGGCCCCGATCACCCCGGCGATCGGCGTGGAGAAGCCGACGGCGCGATAGTCCAGGCTCTGGACGGCGATCGGCGCCGCCTCGACGGTCCGGCCGGCCAGGCGCACCGGCAGGGTCAGGGCGGTGTCGGTGAAGCCCGCGCGCTGGGCGATGTCGACGTGCAGCAGGGTGCGGGGCGCCGACAGGTCGATGACGTAATCGCCGGCGATCCCGCCGATCGCGGCCGGGGCGACGACCGCGCCGTTCTCGAACCAGCAGGCCGTCTCGCCGGCCATGGCCGGACCGCCATGCGCCGCCAGCAGGCTCAGGATCAGCAGGGAGGCGGCGCGACGCATGGGCCCGATCCTAGCCAAGGTTTCGACCGTCGGCGACCGCTCTCGGCGGCGCGATCAGGGGCCTGCCCAGCCCGCGTCGGGCGGGACCATCGCCTTGGGGAAGTTGGCCGGGTAGACCACCTGTTCAAGGCCGGTCACCTGCATTTCGCAGCGACCCGTGACGGAGGGGCAGAACATCGTCCCCGTGGCGGTGACGGTGAGGCCTTGGAGAGACGTTAAGGTCAACGGCGTCCGGGTCTTGAAGCGCCGCCCGTAGTCCACGCCGATCATCACCTCCAATATGTGGTCGAGCGCCTGGCGGGCCTGGCTGTCCGGCAGGGTTCGATACCGGATCGCGGCGCAGTCGGACGGATAGTTCAGCAGCGAGTCGTGCCGACCCATGGTCAGCGTCGTCCGGATCGCGAACTTGCGGCCGACATAGTCGCGCGGCGCGGCCGCCACGGCGCAGGCGTCGACCGTGGGCGCCGGAGCGACGACGGCGGCGGCGAGGATCAGGGCGATCATGCCTCGCCCCGGCCGCCGCCCGACCGCTGGAACAGCTGCAGGGTGCGCAGCATGGCCAGGCTGGCGCTGTCGGCGTGATAGCCGTTGGGCGCCACGAAGGCGTGGCCGGCGTCGTAGAGCCAGACCGGCAGGTCCGGATGGGCGGCGGAGATTTTCTCGACGTCGGCCAGCTGGATCATCGGGTCCGTGCGGCCGAAGTGCAGGATGGTCGGGACCTTGGGCTGCTCGTCGACATAGCTGGCGATGTCGCCGCCGTAGAAGCACGAGACGGCCGTCAGCCCCGTGCAGCGGGCCGAGGCCAGCCAGGCCGTGGTTCCGCCGAAGCAGAAGCCCATGGCGAAGACTTTTTCACCCTTCTCCGCGAGGGCGTCGATCGCCGCCTGCACGCGGGGCAGGGCCGCCGCCCCCCAGCCGCTGGCCAGGCCCAGGGTCATCCGGGCGTCCAGGTTCGGCGGGTCGAGGTCGGCGGTCGGGAAGGGGGCGTCCGCGGCGTCCAGCAGGCTGGGCGCGATCACCTCGTAGCCCTGGTCGGCCAGGCTGTCGGACAGGGCGCGGATGTGCGGCGTCACCCCCCAGATGGCGTGCAGGATCACCAGCCCGCCCCGCCGCGCATCGCCGGGCGGGGCGTGATAGGCCGAGACGGGCTCGCCGTCGGCCGTCGTCAGGGTGATCTGCTCGCCCATCTAGCCCTTCTTCTTGTCGGCCAGGGTGCAGGCCGCGCCGGCCGCCTTGGCCTCGTCGCAGGTCAGCGACGACTGGACGGCGGTCGAGCCCGGCGCCGGGGCGTCGACGATGTAGCCGCCGCCGCTCTTGCAGGCGATCTCGTAGCGCAGGATCGGCGGGCTCCCGCCGCCGCCCAGGAAGGTCCCGTCGGCCACCACGCAGCTGGGCGAGGCCTTGGCGGCCAGGGGCTTGAGGCCCGCGACGGGGGCGGCGTTGCCCGGCAGGCCGCAGACCATGCCCTTGGGCCAGGACTTGCCGGCGGCCAGGGCCCCGGTGTCCAGGGCCAGGCAGTCGTTCAGCTGCGGCTTGCCGTCGGGTCCGGTGCTGATGATCCAGCCCAGGGCGTCCTTGCAGGCGATCTCGTACTCGGGCTTGCTGCTGGGACGGGCCGACAGGGGCGCGGCGTCGATCACCTCGCACGGCGCGTGCAGGTCGGCGGCGAGCTTGGCGGCCGCCCGAACCTGCATCGGATTGCCCGGCGTGCGCGGACTCAGGCGCGCCGTCGGACGATTCACCGAGCTGTACTCCCTCATGTTGTATTGCTGGACGCCTGTAGGCGCGACGGGCGGCGGCGGCGGCCCTTGGGCGAATGCGCTCCCCGCGAGCCCCGCCAGGGCGGCGGTCAGGACGAATAGGCGGCCGATCTTCAGCATGGGAACCCCCCGACGGATTGACTGAGCCCTAGGTTGTATCGGCTTGCTCCGGGCCGCAAGCCCCGGCGACGCTAGCCGGCGCCGTGGGCCTGGAACAGGGCCAAGGACCGCTGGCGGGCCAGCTTGGCGTCGTCGAGGTCGGAGTCCGGACGGCCGTCGTTGTTGAAGCCGTGGCCGCTGTTCTCGTAGATGTGGACCGGCACGTCGGGATGCGCCTGGGCGAGCTTGGCCTTCACGTCGTCGGCGGGGATGTGGCCGTCCTTGCGCCCCAGGTGGACGACGACCGGCGCGTTCAGCGGCAGCGCGGCGTTGGCGGCGATCATGCTGCCGTAATAGGCCGCCCCGGCCGCCAGGCCCTTCAGCTTGCTCGCCGCCAGCCAGACCAGCGAGCCGCCCAGGCAGTAGCCGACCGCGAACACCGGTCCGCGCTGGGCCAGCTCGTCGATGCAGGCCTGGATGTCGGACAGCATGGCGTCCAGCCCCACCGCGCCGACATTGGCGACGCCGGTCTGGAAGCCCTGCGGGTCATGCTCGGCCACGTAGCCGGGCGTCACGCGGTCGAAGATCGACGGGGCCAGCACCTCGAACCCCAGGGCCGACCAGCGGGCGACGTCCGCGTGGACGTATTGGTCCAGGCCGAAGATCTCCTGCACCACCACGATCCCGCCCTTGCGAGCCCCCTGGGGCTGGGCGTGGGCGGCGGTGAACGGGAAGCCGTCGATGGCGGAGGTGAGGGTGACGGTGTCGGTCATGCGAGGCGCTCGGAACGGGGTGTGGAAACGAAAACGGCCGGGGATGAGCCCGGCCGTTCGAGGTTCTAGACGTTGAACCGGAAGTGCATCACGTCGCCGTCCTTGACGACGTAGTCCTTGCCCTCGGCCCGCATCTTGCCGGCTTCCTTGGCGCCGCTTTCGCCGCCCAGCTTGACGAAGTCGTCATAGGCGATGGTCTCGGCGCGGATGTAGCCCTTCTCGAAGTCGGTGTGGATCACGCCGGCCGCCTGYGGGCCGGTGTCGCCCACGTGGATGGTCCAGGCGCGGGCCTCCTTGGGGCCGACCGTGAAATAGGTCTGCAGGCCCAGGAGGTTGTAGGCCTCGCGGATCAGGCGGTTCAGGCCCGGCTCTTCCAGGCCCAGGGTCTCGAGGAATTCGCTGCGTTCGTCGGCGTCGAGCAGGGCGATCTCGCTCTCGATCTGGGCCGAGATGACCACGGCCTTGGCGTTGTCCTTGGCGGCGCGCTCGGCGACCAGGTCGCTGTACTTGTTGCCCTTGTCGGCGCTGCCTTCCTCGACGTTGCAGACATAGAGGGCCGGCAGCGAGGTCAGCAGCTGCAGCATGTGCCAGGCCTTCTCGTCGTCCGGGTCCACCTTGGCCGAGCGGGCGGGGCGGCCTTCGCGCAGCTGGGCCAGGGCCAGGTTGATCAGGCGCAGGGTGTTGGCGGCGTCCTTGTCGCCGCCGGTCTTGGCCTTCTTCTCAATGGCCGGGACGCGCTTCTCCAGGCTCTCCAGGTCGGCCAGCATCAGCTCCATCTCGATGATCTCGAGATCGCTGAGCGGGTCGATGCGGCCTTCGACGTGGGTGATGTCGTCGTCCTCGAAACAGCGGGCCACGAAGGCCACGGCGTCGCAGTCGCGGATGTTGGCCAGGAACTGGTTGCCCAGGCCTTCGCCCTTGGACGCGCCGCGCACCAGGCCGGCGATGTCGACGAAGGTGATCCGGGCCGGGATGATCTCCTTGGAGCCGGCGATCTTGGCCAGGGCGTCCAGGCGCGGCTCGGGCACGGCCACGTCGCCGGTGTTGGGCTCGATCGTGCAGAAGGGATAGTTCGCGGCCTGGGCGGCGGCGGTCTGCGTCAGCGCGTTGAACAGGGTGGACTTGCCGACATTGGGCAGGCCGACGATGGCGACTTTAAGGGCCATGGAACTCTCGGTGGATTTCGTTGGCGCGCGCTTAGCATGGATCGGCGGGGAAGTCCTGTTTGGTGCGAGCCGCGCCTGCGCGCACTTGCCCCCTACGGACCGCGCCCCTCCCCCTGTGGGGGAGGTGATCGCGCAGCGATCGGTGGGGGGAGTTTTGGGATCGTCGGTCCGGGTTGTGGCCATCGACCGATCGCTCCCCCCTCCGGCCTTCGGCCACCTCCCCCACAGTGGGAGGGACTTTGGTGGCGCGGCTTCGCGCTCTCACGCGGAAGACCGCTGAGTCGTTGGAAAGGGACGCGGAGCGCCGKACATCGTCCGGAAGAAATTAGAGAATACCGTTTCGACGAAGCCCGATCGCTCCGCGCGGTCGTTATCCGGAAGCGCGGCGGCGCTGAGCCCTGTTCGGACCTCGCCGCCTTGAAGCCTCCGACGGGCGGGCTGGATCAACGATCCCCAGTCCCGGACCGCGAGCGTCTCACCGCCCGCCTGCTGCTCTCTCGACCCTCACGTCACGTCGTATCTGTGGACCACGCCCGACCGGCACCAGAGCCGTGAGGTTGTTCCGGTCCCTACCGAACGCGGACCGGATCCGACAGAGCTTCCCGCTCGATCGCCCCCGCCGCCGCATCGGTCGCTGGCCATGCGCCCTTTCCCGCGTCGAGGTGGGAACAGGATACGGGCGTCGGGGAGGGGGAGCATAAGTTTGGTCGAAAAAGTTCAGGGCGTTGAAATTACTGGGGTTCGTTCGCTATCCGCCGAGCATAGGTCGCCCACACGGAACCCTCTCCCAGAGGGAGAGGGCAGGGTGAGGGGTTACGACGCCAGCCGGAGAGCCGGCAGGGCGGTCCGAACGAAACTGGCACGGTGAAACCCCTCACCCTCCCACGCCTGCGGCGCGGGCCCCTCCCTCTCCCTCTGGGAGAGGGGGTATCGCTCTGTCGGCCGTCCGACGGACGCGGGGCGCGGAACCTGCCTAGCCTGGGCTCTGATCAGGAGCGCGCCGAGGGGCTGGCGACTTGGGGCAGACCTACACCTTCGTGGCCTTGACGGCGGACGGCCGCTCGCCGTTCCTCGACGTCCGCGTCTTCGAGAACGGCGAGGACCCGGCGGTCCATGCGCGCGAGCTGCTGGCCGAGCATCGCAGCTGCGCGCGGATCGAGGTCTGGGACGGCGTGGTCCGCCTGTTCGAGGTGGGGCGCGACCCCGCCTGAGTCCTCGCGTCCCTAGGGCCTGTTTTGGGGACCTATTTCTTACCGTCGACCACGTGGGTGGTCGGACGGTCGTCGCCGGCCGACAGCTCGTCGTGCCAGCGACCGCGGTCGTCCTCGTAGGAGATGCCCGTCTCCTCGCCGGCGATCCGCTGCTCGCYGGCCGCGCGCTGGGCCGCGTGCAGGGCCGCGTCGTGGGTCTTGAAGGTCTCGGAGAACACGTCGCCCACCTTGTAGGCCCAGCCGCCGTCGTGCTCGACGATGATGTAGGTGATCTCGGTCATGGGCCTGGCTCCGTTTGAAGGCTCGTTTTTGAAACTGCGCCTCGATGGCCACGGTTCCAAGGGGGAAGTCTTGAACGGAGCGGCTGTCGTCCTTCTCCCCTTGCGGGAGAAGGTGTCGGTCGAAGACCGACGGATGAGGGGCTCTCAAACGAAAACCGCCGCGACCGGCCTTAGGGCTGATCGCGGCGGTTCTGTTCCTCGACCCCACTTCGTGGGGCCACCCTCTCCCGCAAGGGGAGAGGGAAGTTCCTAGGCCACCTTCACCCGCGCCGCGCTCTCGGGCAGGTCGGTACCGAACGCGCGCTGGAAGAACTCGGCCACGGTCGGCCGTTCCAGCTCGTCGCACTTGTTCAGGAAGGTCAGGCGGAAGGCCAGGCCGATGTCCTTGTCGAAGATCTCGGCGTTCTGGGCCCAGGTGATCACCGTGCGCGGGCTCATGACGGTGGAGATGTCGCCGTTCATGAAGGCGTTGCGGGTCATGTCGGCCACGCGGACCATGGCGGCGATCGCGCGCTTGCCGTCCGGCGTGTCGTAGGACGGGTTCTTGGCCAGGACGATGCCGGCCTCGACGTCGTGGTCGAGGTAGTTCAGCGTCGTGACGATCGACCAGCGGTCCATCTGGCCTTGGTTGATCTGCTGGGTGCCGTGATAGAGGCCGGTGGTGTCGCCCAGACCGATGGTGTTGGTCGTCGAGAACAGGCGGAAATACGGATTGGCGCGGATCACCCGGTTCTGGTCCAGCAGGGTCAGCTTGCCGCCGGCTTCCAGCACGCGCTGGATGACGAACATCACGTCCGGCCGGCCGGCGTCGTATTCGTCGAACACCAGGGCGATCGGGCGCTGCAAGGCCCAGGGCAGGATGCCTTCGCGGAACTCGGTGACCTGCTTGCCGTCCTTCAGGACGATGGCGTCCTTGCCGACCAGGTCGATCCGCGACACGTGGCTGTCGAGGTTCACGCGCACCAGCGGCCAGTTCAGCCGGGCGGCGATCTGCTCGATGTGGGTCGACTTGCCGGTGCCGTGATAGCCCTGGACCATCACGCGGCGGTCGTTGGCGAAGCCGGCGCAGATGGCCTTGGTCGTCTGCGGATCGAACTTGTAGGCCGTGTCGATGTCCGGGACGTGGCTGTCCTTGTGGCTGAAGGCAGGCACCTTCATGTCGCTGTCGACGCCGAACGCGTCGCGGAGCGTTACCCACTTGTCGGGGGCCAGGGTGATCAGGGGATCGGCGGCGTGGCTGTCGGTCAGGTCGGGCATGATGCTTTTCGCTTACCGCTTTGACGTGGGGGGAGGGAAGGGCGAAGGCCAGTCCTGCATGGAAAAAACACCGCGCGAACGCAAACGCCCCGGACGGTTGGACCGTCCGGGGCGCTCGCTACAGGTCTTGGAAAGGCTCGAGGAAGCCTAGTTGTTGGCGATGATCACCGAGGCGATCAGGCCGGTGGCGATGGCCGCCAGGACGTACTGGTCGTCCACGCGCTGCCAGCGGTAGCCGCGGGGCGGGGCGCGCAGGCCGTGGCGGCGATAGTCGCTCACATAGTAGCCGTTGCCGCGATAGCGGGCGTCCAGGCGCTGGCCGCGCTGCCAGCGACGGTAGTCGCGGCGCTCGTCGCGGCGGTCGTAGCGATGGTCGCGACGGTCGTCATGACGGTCGTAGCGGCTGTCATGCCGTTGGTCGTAGCGATGGTCGTCGCGGTATTGGCCGGCGGCCATGGCCGTCCCCGACAGGGCGGTCCCGGCCAGCAGGGTGGCGGCCAGGGTGGTGATGATCAGACGCTTCATAACGAGGTCCTTTCCTGTTGCGTGGCAGTCCGACACTGCCGAACCTCTTCGATAGTCCGACACTAGCGAGAGTGGTTTGGACCGGGGATGAACGGCGCGGGTCAGGAATGGTTCATCATGTTTCGTGGGCGAAACATTTCGATGATCGGCTAGAATACTGGAGGGCGCGAAATCCAGCTTTGTGCGTTCACTTGCACATGATGCGTTTTCCCTCCTTTCAACCTCGCCGGGATTTGCCGCGACTGTTCGCGGCGGCGCGCGGCGAGCTGGGCGCGGTGGCCGCCTTGCTCGTGCTGGCGGGCGGCGCCCTGGCCTTCCTGGACCTGTCCGAGGACGTGGCCGAGGGCGACACGGCGGCCTTTGACCTGGCGATCCTCAAGGCCCTGCGCCTGCCCGGCGATCCCAACAGCCTGATCGGGCCCAAGTGGCTGCACGTGGCCGCGGCCGACGTCACGGCCCTGGGCTCGATCACGGTGCTGAGCCTGGTGGTGACCCTGGCCCTGGCCCTGATGCTGAGCCTCCGGCGCTGGAGCGAGGCCCTGGTGGTGCTGGTCGGGGCCGGCGGCGGGGTGGCGATCAGCCAGGGCCTCAAGCAGTTGTTCGGGCGCGAGCGGCCGGACCTGGTCTATCGCGCGGTCGAGGCGGCCAATCCCAGCTTCCCGTCCGGCCACGCCATGCTGTCGGCCGTGGTGTTCCTGACCCTGGGCGCCCTGGCGGCGCGGTTCGCCACCCTCAAGCGGGTCAAGGCCCTGGCCCTGGGGGCGGCGGTGCTGCTGAGCCTGCTGGTCGGGGCGTCGCGGATCTATCTGGGCGTCCACTGGACCAGCGACGTCCTGGCCGGCTGGAGCCTGGGCGCGGCCTGGGCCATGGCCTGCTGGGTGGCGGCGTGGTGGTGGGAGCGGAGGGCGGAGTGCGGGCTCGACCGGAAGTCGCGCAAGGTCTAGCTTTCCGCCACATCGGGCGGGGGTGCATGATCGGGAAATTCGGAAAGCTGGGACTCGCGGTCCTTGCCGGAGCGCTGGCCGTGGCCGTGGCGCTGAGCGTCCGCCTGGCCCGCCAGCCGCCGCCGATCTTTCCGTTGCCGCCCCTGACGAACGGCGCGATCCCGGCCGATACCCCCGAACCGGGCGGCCCGACGGCCGACGAGCTGCGCGAGAACCTGAAGGAGGGACGCGAGGCGGAGGCCGCGCCGCTGGCCCAGTGGCCCGGCGTGGCGCGACGCGAGGGCGATGTCCTGACGATCGCCGCCGGTGGCCGCGACTTGGCCAGCTTCACCGACGGGGGCTATTGCGATGGCTTCGACCAGTGCAGCCACTGGCGGTTCCAGGGCGTCATGACCCTGGGCGGCAAGGCCTATCCCTGGCTGACCCTGTTCCAAGGGGAAGGCTCGGATATCGCCTACCTGGTCACGCCGGGCGGCGACCTGATCGGCGCGGCGGGCCAGCCGGCCGTCTCGCCGGACCGGCGCTGGCTGGTCGTGACGTTCGACGAGGGCGACATGGGCGGCGGCATGACGATCTTCGAGGTTCGGCCGCAGGGGCCGGTCCGGGTCGCCGACAGCGGGGACGGCGACCTGGGATGCGAGCCGGGCAAATGGACGGCCGAGGGCCTGTCCCTGACCTGTTCGCTCGCGGCCGAGAAGGATTATCGGTGGGTCAGGGCCCGGCTGGTCCGCGATCAGGCCGGCTGGCGCGTGGTGCAGACGGCCGAGCTGGACGCGACGCGAAAGCACGTCCTGGCCAAGCCGATGGCTCCGCTGACCGAGATCGCCATCCCCGCCGTGGACGACAAGGTCGGCGATGTCGGCGCGGCCTACGAGATCGGCAAGGGCTATCGCAAGCTGGCGCCGGCGATAGCCGCGCCCCAGAGCTGAGCTACTTCGCCAGCCCGGACTTCTGCAGCGTCTTGTACGCCTTGATCACCCGCTGGAGCTTGTGCTCGGCGCTGCGGTCGCCGCCGTTCATGTCGGGGTGGCAGCGCTTGAGCAGGTCCTTGTAGCGGGCGCGGATCGCCGCGCCGTCGGCGCCGGCCTCCAGGTCAAGGTCGGCCAGGGCCTGGCGCTCGAGCTTGCCCAGGGCGCGTCCGGCCGCCGAGGCCGCCGATTCGGCCCGGCGCTTCTCGGCGCGGAACAGGCCGAAGGGGTCGTTCAGGTGGCGGGCGTCGCGCGCGGCGGCGGCGGCGGCCTCGCGCGAGCGCGAGTCGGCCTTCATCGACCAGGTCGGCCGGCCGCCGGTCATCTTCTCCTGCTCCTGCTGGGCGCGGATCTGGCCCTCGCTCATGCCGGCGTAGAAGTTCCAGTTCTTGTTGTACTCGGCCGCGTGGCGCTGGCAGAAATTGTAGTAGACCCCCGGCATGTCGCGCGACTTGGGCGCCTTGGCCGTGGCGGCCKAGCGGCATTCGGGGTGATCGCAGCGCACTTCGCCCGGTTTCAAGGCGTAGACGTCGTTCTCCCGCGCCGCTTCCTCCGGCGATTTCGGGGGGCGGACACGGATGTCGAAAAACTTGGGGCGATATTCGAAGTCGGCGCTCATGGCGCTTAGAGTAAGCCGCAGCTATTTGCGTTCAAGGATTGACAAGCAAGGAAGCGATCATGGGCGCCGTCGCCGATGCCATCACCGCCAAACTGAACCACGCGTTTTCGCCCACCCGGCTGGAGGTCGTCGACGACAGCCACCGCCATCACGGCCATGCCGGGCACCGCGAGGGCGGGGAGAGCCACTTCAACCTGCTGATCGAGGCCGAGGCCTTTGCGGGCAAGGCCCGCGTGCAGCGTCAGCGCCTGATCTTCCAGGCCCTGGCCGAGGAGATGGCGGGCCCCGTGCACGCCCTGTCGATCGTGGCCAAGGCGCCGGGCGAAGCTTGACCCTTTCGCGTGAAAACGGGCTTGCCAGGGCGGCCCGCGACTGATTGCCTCTGCGCCCGGCGCGATCCCGCAACGACGCGGGTTCCGCCGGCGACGAGGCCGGCATGAGCGCGACAGACACCACCACCCCGATCCCCATCTTCCTGGACGAGGACAGCGAGGCCGCCCTGGCCGCCGCCCTGCCGGCCCTGCTGGCGCGGTCCTACGCCCGCTATTCCAACTTCACGGTCGCCGCCGCGGTGATCGACGCCGACGGCCGCGCCCACCTGGGGGTCAATGTCGAGAACGCCGCCTATCCGTCGGGCACCTGCGCCGAGCAGACGGCGATCGGGGCGATGGTCACGGCCGGCGGGCGCAAGATCGCCAAGGTGCTGATCGCCGCCGGCTCCGACGCCGTGGTCCAGCCTTGCGGCGCCTGCCGCCAGCGCATCGCCGAGTTCGCGGCCGACACCTGCGAGATCGTCTCGGTCCAGGCCGGCAAGGCCACGCGCCGCACGCCGTTCTGGAGCCTGCTGCCCKACTCGTTCGGTCCCAAGGACCTGGATTAGGGGACGGGTCCAGCGGCCACGAAAAAGGGGCGGCCCGGAGGCCGCCCCTTCGTTCGTCCGCCCTGGGGCCGATCAGAGGCCGCCGGGGCCGCAGCCGGTCTTCAGGTAGTTCTCGATCTCGGTCAGCTGGGTCTCCAGCATGGCCGGGGTCATGAAGTTGTACTGGTGACCCATGTCCTTGATCTCGAGGTACTTGTAGGTCTTGCCGGCCGCCTTCAGGGCGCCGACGAAGCGGCGGGATTCCTCGACCTCGACCGTCTGGTCGCGATCGCCGTGATAGATGAAGATCGGGATCGAGACGTTCTTGGCGTTGGGCAGCGGGTCCAGGCCGTCGATGGTCGGGCGCTGGTATTCCCGCAGGAAGCGCTCGTTGTAGGTCTCGCCCTGGAAGCGCTTGATCTCGGCCACGCCCGCCCCGGCGATCGAGCACTGGTAGAGGCCGTTGGGCCGGATGGCGGCGGCGTAGGCCGCATAGCCGCCGTAGGAATAGCCGAACAGGGCGATGCGGTCGGGCGCGGCCAGCTTCTGGTCGATCAGGTACTTGGCCGCGTCGTCGTTGTCGTCCTGCATGGTCTTGCCCCACTGGGCGTCGCCGGCCCGGGCCAGCTTGGAGCCCCAGCCTTCCGAGCCGCGGAACTGGGGCTGGATCACCACATAGCCGCGCGAGGTGAAGTACTTGGTCCAGCCCGAGACGTCCCAGTCCAGCTCGTCGCGGGCCGAGGGGCCGCCGTGCGGCAGGACGATGGCGGGGAAGGGCCCCTCGCCGTAGACGTCCTTGGGCGGGGTGTGCAGGAAGGCCGGGATCATCAGGCCGTCGCGGGCCTTGTATTCCACCAGGCGGGACTCGCCCAGCTTGGCGGCGGCCAGCTGCGGACGCGACTTGCCCAGCAGGGTCAGCTTGGTCCCGTCGGTCAGCAGGTAGTATTCCGGCGGCAGGTTCGGACCCGACTTGCGGATCAGGACGTACTTCTTGTCCTTGGACCAGTCGGTGATCTCGGCGCCGGCCCCGTCGGGATAGCTGAACTTGGCGGTGGGCGCGCCGCCCGGATCGGTCCAGGCCAGGCTGACGGTCTTGACCCCCAGGGCGCCGGGCGCGTTCTTGGCGATGGCCGCCAGGGTGGGGTCGACCCAGTAGTCCCGCCGGTTCTCGGCGGCGTAGCTGAAGCCCAGCAGCTTGCCGTCGTCGTCGAGGATCGGGCTGTCGGCGTCGAAGAGCTTAATTTCGAAAGCCGGCTCGGTGATCTTCTTCTGCGCGATGTCGTATTCGTAGATCCCGGTCTTGTCGGCGTCGCCCTGGCGGACGTTGACATAGATGATGTTGGGATCGTCGCTGAAGCCGACCACGGTCATCAGGTTGCGGTCCTTGGCGTACGAGCGCCAGTGCTCCACCCATTCGCCGGTCTTCGGATCGCGGATCTGCTGGCCGATATAGACCTTGCCGGCGTCGAAATCGACTTTCTGGCGGGCGCGCAGCTCGCCCTTGTGGTCGGCCTGCAGGCCGCCGAAATGGTCGGAACCCCGGGTCACGCGGTCGGCCGAGCCGTCGTACAGGTCGACCTTGTAGACGTCGCCGGAGCCGGTGAAGTTGGTGTTCAGCACCAGGATGTGGCGCGGATCGTTGGGCATCCGGCTCAGGATCGAGGGGTTGCTGACGGCCTGGGCGAACTCCTCGTCCTCGGTCTTGCCCCGGTTCTCGGGCAGGGCCGGCTTCCAGTCCGAGCCCTTCAGGTCGGTGATGTAGAGCTTCTGCAGGTGGGTCTTGGTCGCGCCGTAGGTCCAGGTCTGCTGGGCCAGGACCGCCAGGCGGTCGTTCTTGACGAAGTCCATCCCCATCAGCTGCATCTTGGCCGAACCCAGGATGGCGGGCGCCTTGTCGGGATTGGCGGTTTCCCAGATGGCGATGACCTTGTTCTCGCCGTCCTGCGAGACCAGGCCGGCGATGTGCTGGCCGTCGGGCGAGATGCTGACGTTGTCGATCTGGGCGTAGCGGGCGAAGTCCTTGGCCACGGGCGGCGCCGCTGGCGCCTGGGCCTGAACCGCCAGGGGCGCCGTCGCCAGACAGAACGCGGCGCCGACGAGCAATCCTAAATTGTATGAACGCATGATGCTGCCCAAAGTCCTCGGATTGGAAAAAGATTCCGTTTTGTAAGCGTGATCTTACTTAGCGTCGGTCCCTTTTCCGACACGCGCCGCGACCGGCGAAAGACCCCCGCCTAGGGTAATCTATCCAGATTGCATCGGTCTCCAACCCACCGATTACCGGTGTAACGCCGCACAAAGCGGCGCCATGGCGTGTTCGTGGCGGGACTGTGACCAGATTGTAACGCTGTTCGGCGGAAGTTTGCTCGTGCGCTTCTTATCGTTGAGCGACGCGGTGAAGGTGAATAGCGTTCTCTGCAATCGGGGGTGACGCAATTTTTTAGTCGTGCCCCGGCATGCTTAACTGCAGGGGTTCCTATGCTCGACCGCAAGTTACTGCTCACAAGTTCAATCTTGGCTGGCGCCATCGCCCTTTCGGCGGTCCCGGCGGCCTTCGCCCAGACGACGACCGCGCCGGCCGCGACGTCCGACAGCGAAGTCGAAGCCCTGATCGTCACCGGTTCGCGCATCAAGCGGAACGAGTACACCAGCGCCTCGCCGATCCAGGTGATCACCTCCGAGCAATCGACCCTGCAAGGCCTGGCCGACACGGGCGACATCCTGCAGAAGTCGTCGGCCGCCAGCGGTTCGTTCCAGTCGAACAACCTGCTGACCGGCTATGTGATCACCGGCGGTGAGAACATCAGCAGCATCTCGCTGCGCGGCCTGGGCGCCAACCGCACCCTGGTCCTGCTGAACGGCCGCCGCCTGGCGCCGGCCGGCCAGGGCGGCACCGTCGGCCCGGTCGACCTGAACGTCCTGCCGTCGTCGATCATCGACCGCACCGAAATCCTGAAGGACGGCGCCTCGTCGATCTACGGCTCCGACGCCGTGGCCGGCGTCGTCAACATCATGACCAAGAAGGACTTCGACGGCGTCGAGCTGAACGTCTACGGCTCGGTCCCGACCCGCGGCGAAGGCGAGACCTACCGGATCTCGGGCACCGCCGGTAAGGTGTTCGACAAGGGCTACATCAACCTCACCGCCGACTACAACGAGCAGAAGGCGCTGAAGGTCAAGGACCGCAAGTACACCTCCTGCGCCGAAGACTACCGCTTCGACGCCGTGACCGGCGCGCGCGTCGACTTCATCGATCCGGCGACCGGCCACTACAAGTGCTACAACGCGGTCAACAACGCCTGGCAGGCGGCCGACGTCTACGGCGGCATCTTCCAGTACGACCCGACCCTGTCCAAGGCCCCTCCCGGCGGCTATCCGGCGGCGGGCCTGACCACGCGCGGCTTCCTGCCCGACTGGGTGCGCGCCGCCCGCGCCGGCCAGCCGGCCACCTATCCGTACGCCAACTACGACAACGCGGCCTACCAGAACTCGGACGCGATCTCGCCGGTCAAGCGCGGCACGATCTACCTGACGGGCAGCTACGACATCACGCCGAACGTCGAGGCCTACACCGAAGTGCTGCTGAACCGCCGCAAGTCGTCGGGCACCAGCATCATGTACCTGTTCGAGACCGTGTCGGGCGACAACCCCAACAACTCGGTCGCCCCCGGCCTGCAGGCCGGCGGCGCGTCGGGCGACGCCATCCCGCTGATCCTGCTGCCGCACTTCCAGCGCGAGACGATCGACTACGGCCGGGTCGTCGGCGGCCTGCGCGGCACCATCAACGGCGCCGGCTTCCTGAACAACTGGGACTGGGACGTCTACGGCCAGTACGGCAAGTCCGACGCCAAATACACCAGCGACTTCATCTACGCCGACCGCGTGTACGCCACGACCGGCGGCAGCGGCCTGGGCTGCGATCCGTCCGCGATCACGATCTCCGGCGGCTCGTGCATGAACATCGACTACTTCAATCCGAACGTGCTGGCCGGCAACTTCACCCCGGCCCAGCGCGCCTTCCTGATCGGTCAGGAAACCGGCACGACCAAGTACACCCAGTACTCGTTCGAAGGCTCGATCAGCGGTGACCTGTTCACCMTGCCGGCCGGCCCGGTCGGCGCGGCGTTCGGCGCGACCTACCGCAAGGACAAGTTGGACGACACCCCCGGCTACAACGCCCAGAACGCCAACTACTGGGGCTACAGCACCGCGGGCCGCACGGCCGGCAGCGACGACGTGAAGGAAATCTACGGCGAACTGGCCATCCCGATCTTCAAGGACCTGCCGGCGATCGAGAAGCTGGATCTGAGCCTGTCGGGCCGCTACACCGACTACAAGAGCTACGGTTCGGACGAGACCTACAAGGTCGGCTTGAACTGGCAGCTGTCGTCGGCCTTCCGCATCCGCTCGTCGTACGGCACCTCGTTCCGCGCCCCGGCGCTGTACGAGCTGTACCTGGCCGACCAGACCTCGTTCTTCAACGGCGTCGACCCCTGCCGTCGCTGGGGTGAATCGACCAACACCCGCCTGCAGCAGAACTGCGCGGCCGCCGGCATCCCCGACGACTACGTGGAATCCTCGACCCCGCTGGTCAGCACCGGCGGCGGCGTGGGCCGCCTGAAGGCCGAAACCTCCAAGGCCGCCACCTTCGGCGTGATCTGGACCCCCAGCTTCATGGACCTGAGCCTGGCGCTGGACTACTTCGACATCGAGGTGAACAACGAAGTCGCCAACTTCGGGGCCGGCAACATCCTCAACGCCTGCTACGGCGGCAACAACTACCCGAACGACTTCTGCTCGCTGTTCAACCGTGACCCGGTCAGCCACGACGTCACGATCATCAACGACAACTACCTGAACGTGGCCAGCCAGAAGAACCGCGGCCTGGACTTCAACTCGCGCTACCAGCACGAGTTCACCGCCGGCAAGCTGACCATCGACGGTCAGTTCACCTGGCAGTTCGAGGACGTCACCAACCTGCTGGAAGGCGGCGAGCCGGACGACCACAACGGCGAGACCACCGAGCCGGACTTCACCGGCGTGATCAACACCCGGTTCGACCACAACGACTGGACGGTCAACTGGGCGGTCGACATGTACGGCAAGGCCTCGGACACCGAGCTGATCGACGGTGGCGATATCCACTCCAGCACCCGGTACAACAAGAACCTGTACTCCAAGCAGTACACCGAGTTCACGGCGTACCACTCGCTGACCGTGCGCAAGAAGTTCGACAACCTGTCGGTCCAGCTGGGCGTGCTGAACGTCTTCGACGAACTGCCCCCGGCCCAGTCGGCCGGCCAGTTCCGGATCGGCGTCTCGGCGCTGAACGCCTACGACCTGCGCGGTCGCCGGTTCGTGTTCGAGATCAACAAGCGCTGGTAGTCCCGTCAGCCCCGCCGCCGACCCTCACGGGCCGGCGGCGTCGGCGGGATCCAGGATCCACGACAAAAGGAAAGAGCGGCGGGAGGCTCCCGCCGCTCTTTTTCTTTGTCCGATCGGGTCCGGTCGGAGGGGCGTCAGGCCACCTGGGCGGCCAGGCCTTCCAGCACCTTGCGCAGGTCGGCTTCGCGGAACGGCTTCTGCAGCACGGTCGCGCCCTTGTGGCCCTCCGACAGGCCGGCCTCGCCGTAGCCGCTGGCGAAGGCGAACGGCACGCCGCGCTCCTTCAGGGCGTCGGCGACCGGGAAGATGGGGCGTCCGCCCAGATTGACGTCCAGCAGGGCCGCGTCGATGTCGGCGGAGCCGGCCAGGCGCAGCGCCTCTTCCAGCTCGGCCGCGGGACCGACCACGACGCAACCCAGGTCGCTGAGCATGTCCTCCACCAACATGGAGACCAAGGCTTCGTCTTCGACCACCAGGACCTTGAGGGCGGCGAGGGTCTTCATTGTTCAGGGCTCCAAAGCACGGATCGGCAACCTCATGGTGCAGGCGAGGCCGAGGCTATCATAGGCTAGGCTGACCTGTGCGGACAGTTCGCCCGCCAGGCCCTTTTCGAGAAGGCGCACGCCGAAGCCGTGGCGCGTCGGCGCGACCACCGGCGGGCCGCCCCGCTCGGTCCAGGTCAGGCGCAGGGACGGGGTCCCGTCGGTTTCGTCGGGCTCCAGCGCCCAGACCACCCGCACGTCGCCGCCGGGGACCGACAGGGCGCCGTATTTCAGCGCGTTGGTCGCCAGTTCGTGCACGGCCATGCCCAGGGCCACCGTGGCCTTGGGGCTGAGCTGCAGGTCGCGGTCATAGTCGAAGCCGATGCGATCGCGGGCCGCGAAGGCCTCCAGCTCGAAATCGAAGATCTCGCGCAGGCTGGCGCCTTCCCAGTTCTGCTCGGTCAGCAGGTCGTGGGTGTGCGACAGGGCCATGATCCGGCCCTCGAAGGCGTCGCGGAAGGCCTCGGGCGTCTCGGTGGTGCGCAGGGTCTGGCTGGCGATCGACTGCACCGAGACCAGGGTGTTCTTCACCCGGTGGTTCAGCTCGTTGACCAGAAGCTTCTGGCGCTCCTCGGCGCGCTTGCGCTCGGTGACGTCCAGCGACACCCCGGCCATGCGCCGGGCGCCGCCGTGGTCGGCGGTCTGGGCGGCGCGGCCGCGGGCATGCACCCAACGGGTCTCGCCGCCCGGGGCGCGCACCCGGTACTCGATGTCGTATTCGGCGCCGTGCCGGATGGCGTCCTCGATGGCGGCGGTCATCCGGTCGCGGTCGCCGGGATGCACCGAGGCCACCAGGTCGGCGAAGGTGAAGTCCTCGTCGGGCCGGCGGCCGTAATTGGCCTTGCAGATGTCCGAGGCCAGGTAGGCGCGGGTCTCGACGTCCAGCTCCCACGAGCCCAGCCGGCCGGAATCCAGGGCGAACTTCAGGCGCTCCTCGGCGTCGCGGCGCTGGGCCAGCTCGGCGTGGGCGGCCTCGCGGGCGCGCACCGAGTCGATGGCCACCGCCGCCTGGGCGGCCAGGCCGACCAGCAGGCTCTCGGCCCGCGCGCCGAAGCGGCCGACCTGGGGATGGCCGAAGAACAGTCCGCCCAGCACCGCGCCCTCGCGGGTGATCACCGGCACGGCCAGATAGCTGCGCACCGGCAGGTGACCCTCGGGCATGCCCCGGCGCGGCGTGTTGCGGCCATAGCGCGGGTCCTGGGTGATGTCGTCCGACCGCACCACGCCCTCGCCGTTGAAGGTGGGGGCGAAGACGGCCGTGTTGCGCGGCATCGGGAAGTTTTCGAAGGCCGAGCGCGGCGCGCCCGACAGGCTGTAGAGGGTGTAGCTTTCGCCGTCCGGGGCCACGATGTTGTAGAAGAACGCCCCGAACTGGGCGCCCGTCAGCTCGACTCCGCCGTCGACCACCGTCTGGACCAGGGTCTCGGCGTCGTGGCCGGCTCCGATGGCCTCGGCGATGCGGTTGAGGGCCCGCGACCGGCGCACCTCTTCGGCCAGGGCCTCCTCGGCGGCGCCGAGGCGCGCCAGAAGACCCTCGAACTCGTCCTCTTCGGCGCGGCCTATCGCCCTTGCCAAGCCCTTGATCCCCCTGCGCCCATTCGCGGGCGTGCTCACCAACGCGCTGTTACGGTGATGGTTCCAAGCCTGCGCCATCCTGCGCCCAGTGGTTGAGCCTTGGAAGCGTCATCGAGCGAAATCCGCGAAAATCAAGCGGTTGCGTCGGGTTTCCGACGCAGCATCTAGCGCGCCCCCTCGTCCAGGCGGCCGCTGATCCGCAGGCCGGTGACCTGGTTGCGCTGGCGGCGCAACACCTGGAAGCGGTGGTGGTGGAAGATGAAGATCTGGCCGGGCTCGGGAATGGTCTGGGCCTCGTGGATCACCAGGCCGGCGATGGTCACCGCGTCGCCTTCCGGCAGGCGCCAGTCCATGGCTCGGTTCAGGTCGCGCACGGTGACATGGCCGTCGACATGGACCGAGCCGTCGGGCTGGGGCCGCAGGCCCTCGACCTTGGCGTCGTGCTCGTCCTCGATCTCGCCGACGATCTCCTCGAGGATGTCCTCCAGGGTCACCAGGCCCTGCAGGGCGCCGTACTCGTCGACCACCAGGGCGAAGTGGCTGCGCCGCTTGAGGAAGGCGTTCAGCTGATCCTTCAGGTTGGTGGTGTCGGGGATGAACCACGGCTCGCGCTGGATGGCCGCCACGTCGATGTCGTCGATCGCCCCGTTGGCGGCGGCCAGGGCCCGCAGCAGGTCGCGGGCATGCAGCACGCCGACGATGTTGTCGGGGTTCTCGCGATAGAGCGGGATGCGGGTGTGCTGGGCCTCCAGGGCCTCGGCCACCAGCTCGCGGATCGGCAGGTCGGCGTCGATCAGGGTGATCGACTTGCGGTGGACCATGATCTCCGAGACGTCCATGTCCGACAGGTCCAGCACCCCGCCCAGCATCCGCCGGTCGCCGCTCTCCACGCCGCCTTCGGAATGGTGGTACTCGACCGCGCCGCGGATCTCCTCGTGGGCGGCCAGCACGTCCACCGCCATGTCCAGCTTGACGCCGAACAGCCGCAGGGTGCGCCGCACGATCCACTGGATGGCGTAGATGATCGGGCCGAACAGGCGGACCACCAGCAGGGTGGGGGCCGACAGGAAGCGGGCCACGTCGTCGGACTTCAGGATGGCCAGGGTCTTGGGCAGCACCTCGGCGAACACCAGGACCAGCACGGTCATCGCCCCGGTCGCCGCCGCCACGCCCCACGGACCGGGGATGGCGGCCGTCAGCACCTGTGTAGTCAGGGCCGAGGCCAGGATGTTGATCAGGTTGTTGCCCAGCAGCACCGCCCCGATCATCGTCTCCTGGTCCGCCAGCAGGGTGTTGACCCGCTTGGCCGGCCGGTCGCCCTCGCGTTCCAGCTGGTGCATGCGAGCGCGCGAGGCGGCGGTCAGCGAGGTCTCGGCGGCCGAGAACAGCGCCGAGATGGCCAGCAGGACGATGATGATCGGCGCGAGGCCGAGGATGGCGGTCAGGATCATGGATCCTTCTTACGCCACGTCCCGGCAATGCGGGAGGTGGGGCGTCAGACGCCCCAGAGCTTGCGGGCCTCCTCGGCGATCAGGTCGGGACGCTCCTCGGGGAAGAACAGGTTGGCGTCCTCGACGAAGCGCACGCCGCGCGACTTCGGGAAGGCGTGGTCCAGCCAGGTCGCCCATTCGTCGCCGAACAGTTCGTTGTTGCGCGCCCAGACCATCCGCACCGGCTTGTCGAAGCGGCGCAGGGCCGGCGCGGCGGCGGGCAGGGGGTTGGGCAGCATGGCGATGGCGTAGCCCTGGCCCTGGCGGCGGCGTTTGTCCGGTCCCGTCAGCGGCCGCAGATAGGTGTCGACGATGTCCTGGGTCAGCACCTGGTCGGGATGGCTGTAACCGCGTCCTATGCCGTCGTGCGAGCGGACGAAGGCGTTGTCGGCCAGCTGCCTGTCGAACCAGCCGACCAGTTGGTCGTTCCGCGCCGCCTCGATCGCGCCCATGAACGGGGCGGGCGGGCTGTTGGTGTCGACGTCGCCGTTGGTCAGCAGCAGCGACCGCACGCGCTCCGGATGGCCGGCCGCGATCAGCTGGGCCACGCCCGTGGCGCTGTCGTTGGAGACGAGGTCGGCCTCGCGCAGGTCCAGCTTGTCCATCACCGCCACCACCATCGCCGCCTGGGCCGCGGGCGACAGATCGGCGTCCGCCGCCACGTCGCTGTAGCCCAGGCCCATCAGGTCGACGGCGATGCAGCGCCGATGGCCCTCCAGTCGGGCCATGGCGCCGCGCCACTGGAAGCCGTTCAGCGGATAGCCGTGCAGGAAGATCGCCGCCGGCCCCGAGCCGCGCTCGACATAGGCGATCCGGCCGACGTCCAGGTCGACGAAGCGCCGGGCGGCGTGGAACTGGGCGGGGGTCCATTCCGACGGCGAGGCCGTCTTCGCCCAGGCCGAGCTGGTCGCCACGACGGCCAGTCCGCCCGCCAGAAGTTCACGTCTCAGCATTCCAACGCCTCGCGCCCGACATTGCAGATGAAGGCGATGTAAGGAGATCGCCTCGGCCTTCTCAACTACGCTGCAAATCATGGCGTCATGACCTTGGAGGTCATGGGCCGGACCACCACCTGCTCGCCAAGCCTTCGCTTCTCCTCGCTTGATAGGGTCAGAATGAGCGTTTCGTCCGCCGCGTCGCGCACCCCGGCCGCCGCCGCCCAGCCGCCGATCGGCCGGCTCCTGCGCGAATGGCGGGCGGCGCTGCGGTTCAGCCAGATGGACCTGGCGATGGAGGCGGGCGTCTCGACCCGGCACCTCAGCTGCATCGAAACCGGCAAGGCCCAGGCCAGCCGCGAGGTCCTGACCCGCCTGGCCGACGCCCTGGCCATGCCGCTGCGCGAGCGCAACGCCCTGCTGACCGCCGCCGGCTACGCCCCGAAATATCCCGAGACCACGCTCGACACGCCCGAGCTGGAGAGGATGCAGAAGGCCATCGACCTGATCCTGGCCAAGCAGGAGCCGTACCCCGCCTTCGTGATCAACCGGCACTTCGACGTGCTGCAGGTCAACAAGGCCACCGCGCGCATCGACCAGCTGACCATGGGCCGCCAGAGCCGGCACAAGAACCTGCTGCACCAGGTGTTCGACCCCGACGACTTCCGCCCGGTGATCGTCAACTGGCAGGAGGTGGCCGAGGGCTTCATCGGCCATCTGCACCACGAGATCGCGGCCTCGCCCACCGACCCGCGCCCCCAGCAGCTGCTGGACGAGGTGCTGCGCTATCCCGAGGTGCCCACCCGCTGGCGCTTCCGCGACGTCGACAAGGCCCCGTCGCCGATCCAGACCATGCGGTTCCGCAGCCCTCTGGGCGAGCTGCGGTTCTTCGAGACCATCACCACCTTCGCCCTGCCGCGCGACGTGACCTTGGACGAGATGCGCATCGAATGCGCCTTTCCGGCGGACGACCACACCGCGGCGGTGTGCGAAGCGCTGGCGGAGGGGGCGTAGGGCGCGGGGGCGGCTATTTGGCCTGGGGCAGCTTGATCCCCAGCAGGACCAGTCGCTCGCCGGTGATCCCGAACCAGTGGGGCACGCCGGCGGGCACCAGGATGACGTCGCCGGGGCCCAGCGTCCGTGTCGCGCCGCCCTCGATCCGGCTCCCCTCGATCAGATTGGGGTTGGTGGTCTTTTGATCGGCCATGGTCCCGCCCGACACCAGCGTGCCGGCGCCGTCCAGCACGATCGCGTATTCGGCTTCGGCGGGGTGGACGGCGGGGCGGCCGGGCGTCTTCCAGATCTCGATCGCCGCCACCGTGGCGCCGTCGCGGACCAGCGGCCGCCACATGAACCCCTGGTCGGGCTTCATCGCCGCCAGCATGTCGCGGACCTGGGCCTGGACATCCGCGCCGCTCGCGAAAGCGGTCGGGTCGGCGGCTTGAGCAGGGCTCGTCTGAGCGGAGGCGGCGACGACGCCTGACGAGACGGCCAGCAGCCATGCCGTCGCGCAGATCGTGAAGGCCTTGGCCATCGTCTTCATCGCGGATCTCCCCTGGGCGCGAACCGTCGCCGCCGACGCTAGCCGCCTTTGGGCCGCCGGGCCACCTCGGTCACCAAACCCCTCTCTAAGAGAGAGGGAGGGGCCCATGGCGAAGCCATGGGAGGGTGAGTGGTTACACTCTCACCGAATGAAACGCGGTCGTTCGGTGGGCCTTCGGTTGATCGTCGGATCCCCGACGGCAGGCGTGGTGCACTTTCTCCGGCGCCTCTGAATGCGAGGCGGACGTCTCGGGGTTTGCCGGCGGGCGGTGAAACCACTCACCCTCCCACCGCCTGTCGGCGGCGGGCCCCTCCCTCTCTCAAAGAGAGAGGGGTTCTAACAAGGCCCCTTGCCCGTCTCCGCGTGGAACTCGATCAGCATGCCCAGGTCCCCTCGCGTCGGGGCCAGGAACGAGGCTCCCGATAGGCCCTGATACCCCGCCAGGGTCGTCTCATACCCCCGCTCGACCCGGCGCTTGGCCGCGTCCAGGTCGGCGACGCCCAGGCTGACGGCCAGCACCTGCGGACCGCCTTCGCGCAGGGCGTCGGCGGCGACGCCCGGGCCGTCCGGCTCCAGGGCCAGCAGGGCGTTCGGCCCGACCGCCACGCAGTAGCCCTTGGCCCCGACCTGGGGGACCCGCACGGGGACGGCGCCGCTCACGCCCAGCTTTTCCAGGCTCGCCTTGTCGGCCGCCGCGTCGGCCGACAGCAGCCAGAAGGCCGACAGCGACCGTGCCCCGTTCGGATGCTGGCGGGCGGTCTTGTCGTCGGCGACGCTGGCCGGGTCGGACTTCGGCGCGGCGTAGTCGATCAGGAACAGGTTGCTGGACAGCACCGGCCGCTCGAAGGCGAACAGCCGCCAGCGTGGCGGCTTGCCCGGGCCCTGGCCGTCGGGGTCGTTGGCGCCGGCGGTGAAGATCGGCGTCACCGGCAGGCCCTGGGCCTTCATCGCGGCCTGGACCTGGTCCAGCGCGGCCGAGTGCAGGCCGAACGTCCGCGATCCGGCCCCGCCGTGCAACGAGGCCTGGTCGGCCTGCATGCCGGGGTCCATCTCGGCGTCGGGCCGGGTGATGCCCAAGAGCTCCATATAGCCTTGGTCAGCCAGGCGGATGTAGCGGTTGGCGACGCCGCCGGGATTGCGTCCGGGCCGCACCTGGAAGCCCAGCTTCACCGCCAGCACGGCCGAGACCTGGTCGATGTCGCGACCCCACAGCAGCACGTGGTCCAGCTTGTCGGACGGAGCGGGCATGGCGGCCTGGGCGGGAAGCGCGAGGCCCAGCGAAAGGGCGAGGGCGGCGAGGGCGGGAAGAGGACGCAAGGCGGAGGGCTCCGTGAGCTTGAGCGGGCGGCGCAAGCTGGCACGCCGCCGTCAGCGGAACCATGACCCCGGAGGTCATGGGTTCAGGCGGTGGAAGGTCAGGACCGAACTGTGCGATCAGCGCCGGAAGTGGCCTGGCCATTTTCGGCCGATCCTTGACGGTGGCCGCGAAGCGTCACCGAAACTCGACAATTGGCTGACCTTTCAACCTGTATTCATTGGAAAATTCAGAGACCATTGTCATGTGACCGCTAAAAAGGCCAGAGGACTATCTTGCAAGTGGCCTGGCCACTTGATAAGGTCATCGCCGATCGACGCATGAGCCGTAAGAGCTCGCGCCAAGTCGAAGGGGGAAACATGGAACGGGTGCTCGCTCGCAAACCGACGTCCGCAGCGTCACGCGAGAAGACCACGACGCCCGCGATCCCATCCCCTGTCGTCGATCCTGCCGAAACGCCGTCCGCCTTCGCGCGTCGGCGTCAACGACATGATCAAGACAGTGGGGAACCCAATGAAGAAGACGATCCTGCTGGCCACCACGGCGCTGTCCGTGGGGCTGGCCTTGCCGGCCATGGCGCAGACCGCGCCGCCCGCCCAGACTCCGCCCGCCCAGACTCCGCCCGCTAGCGACGACAAGACCAAGGCCGACATCGACACCGTCGAAACCGTCGTCGTCACCGGCTTCCGGTCCAGCCTCGAGAAGGCGCTGACCCTGAAGCGCAGCGCCATCGCGGTGCGCGACTCGATCGTCGCCGAGGATATCGGCAAGTTCCCGGAGCTGAACGTCGCCGAGGCGCTGCAGCGCATCCCGGGCGTCTATCTGACCCGCGACGGCGCCAGCAACGAAGGCAGCCGGATCAGCATCCGGGGCCTGGGCTCGCAATATTCGGTGACCACCCTGAACGGCGCGCCGATCCACGCCACCTCGTCGGGCAACATCGGCGGGGCCGGCCGCGACTTCAATTTCGACGTCTTCGCGTCGGAGCTGTTCGGCCGCGTGGACTTCTACAAGACGCCGCTGGCCGAACTGGAGGAGGGCGGCATCGGCGGGGTCATCGACCTGCAGACCCCCAAGCCGTTCGACAAGCCCGGCCTGGTGGTCCGCTACGCCGGCCTGGCGACCTACAACACCAACGCCGAGAAGTTCAATCCGCGGGTCACGGCGCTGGTGAGCGACACGTTCGGGGACTTCGGCCTGCTGATCAGCTACGCCCACTCCGAGAACCTGAACCGGCGCCAGGGCTTTCAGTCGACCGGCAGCTGGAACACGCCGGCCCACGGCTCGGGCCAGATTCCCGGCCCCTCGCCGTTCGTCGTTTACCTGGACTACGCCGACCCGCGCGCCAATCTCGGCGGACTGACCCAGGCCCAGGTGCAGAACGCCTTCCTGCCGCGCTTCGCCCGCGCCTACGCCATGGAGAACACCCGCAAGCGCGACGGGGTGACCGCCTCGCTGCAGTACCAGCCCAACKACAAGCTGGACGTCAGCCTCGACACCCTGTTCTCACACCTGACCGACACCCGCGACGAGAACACCTTCGGCCTGGCCATCCGCAACTCGCGGACCACCAACGTCAACGCCCCGCCCGGCGCGCCCGGTCACAACGGCTTCGTGCCGATCAACATCTTCATCGACGCCAACAACAACCTGCAGGGCACGTTCGGCAACACCTCGTATTTCAACGAGAACTACTTCTACGACGCCGACACCAAGTTCATGAACTACGGCCTGAACGCCAAGTACCAGCTGACCGAGGACCTCCGGCTGACCGGCCAGGTCACCTCCAGCAAGAGCAAGTCGGTCTACAACGCCAACCGCGTCGTCGAGAACCTGTACGGCGTCACCACCACCCTGGATTCGTCCAAGGACCCGGTGTTCCCGCAGATCACCTCGAACGCCAGCTTCACCGACCCGACGGCCTACAAGGACCCGTCCCTGCAGTACGCCTACAGCCAGGAAACCGACTGGGAGAAGACCGCCAAGCTGGTGGCCGACTACAAGTACCGGCTGCTGGGCGTGGATGGCCACCTGAAGGCCGGCGCCAGCTATGTCGAGACGACCAAGCAGATCCTCAAGCAGAACGGCACGTCGATCGGCGCGACCCAGCTGCTGTCGAACGGCCTGACCTTCAACACCATGAACGTGGCCTCGTACATGCGGCCCTATCTGGGCTTCAAGGGCTACACCTCGGGCGAGAACCCGCTGTTCCCGAAGGGCTGGGCGACGTTCTCGCGCGACTTCATGGACCTGCTCGACCCCGGCCGCGCCAACCGCTCGGCGCCGATCGACTACGCCAACAGCTTCAAGACCGAGGAGGCGATCACCAGCGTCTTCGTCCAGTCGGACTTCAGCGGCCAGGTCCTGGACCGCGAACTGCGCGTCAACGCCGGCGTGCGCCATTCCAAGACCGAGACGACGATCAACAACTACACCCAGCAGGTGGTGAAGGATTCGGCGGGCAACATCGTCTACAACAGCCCCGGCGTGCCCAAGACCGCCTATGTGCCCCACCTCAAGGAGGGCAGCTACAGCAACACCATGCCGTCGATCAGCGCGGCCTACGACCTTCGCCCCGACCTGGTCTGGCGGGCGTCCTACGGCAAGGCCATCACCCGGGCCAGCCTGGGGATCATCGCCGCCAACACCGTCATCCCCAACATCTTCAACCCGGTCGCCACCTCGGGGAACCCCGACCTGCTGCCGCAGACGGCCGATCAGTACGACACCGACGTGGAATGGTACTTCGCCACGGGCGGCATCCTGACCGTCGGCGTCTTCAAGAAGGTGCTCAAGGACACCACCACGGCCCAGACCACCACCGTGCCGTTCAGCTCGCTGGGCCTGGACGACAGCGCCTTGGGCCCGACGTTCCAGGATCCGGTGACCCACAAGGTCGACCCGAACCTGCCGATCCAGCTCAGCACCTTCTACAACGCCGGGCGCATCGAGCTGAAAGGCTTCGAGGTGGCCTATCAGCAGTCGTTCAACTTCCTGCCGGCCCCGTTCGACGGCCTGGGGGCCCTGGCCAGCTACACCCACATCGACAGCCAGGGCAGCAACTGGAAGGCCAATGACGGCACGCTCTACAACGTGTCGACCGTCCCGAAATATTCCTACAACCTGACCGGCTACTACGAGAAAGGACCCTATGCGGTCCGCCTGTCCTACAACTACCGGGACAAGAACATCCTCGAGACCGGCAACAACGGTTCGGACCTGCAGCGCTGGATCATCGGGCGCGGCATCCTGGACGCCTCGTTCAGCTACCAGGTGACCAAGGACATCACGGTGCGGTTCGACGCGCTGAACCTGACCGACGCGATCACATACGAATACTTCGTCGATCCGTCGGGCAAGTACGGCAACGGCCACTCGCGCCGCGACAACGCCCTCTATGACGGCCGCACCCTGATGGTGGGCGTGCGCGGCAGGTTCTAGCCAAAGGACGGCGAGGTCCCTCGGCCTCGCCGTCTCGCCACGCTCGTTCCCCGAGCGCCCTGGCGGGTCTCCGGACCCGCCTTTTTTGCGATATCGGGCGGTCAGGGCGGCTCGGCGCCGCGACGGCGGGCGTCACCCCGGGCCGACAAGGCTTGGCGATGGCGATCCGCCGCCGACGTCGGCCGAAACGCGCAACATGCCCCGCGTCAACCTGTCCTTAGGCCAAATGGCTCAACCTGTCGTGGCATGTAGGCGTCAAGGGCTTGGGGCGGGGCTAGGCGAGTGGATCAGGCAGGGCAAACCCGCGTCGCGAGGGCGTCGGACTCCATCGGCGCGCCGATCCGCAGGGCGCTGCATCCTATCGCCCTGTCGCTTGTCGCCGCCCATCTGGCGTTGCTCCTGCTGGGCTGGTGGGCGCTGAACCACCTGGTTCCCGACATCCTGACCCTGAAGCTGTTCGGGCACGTCCACCGCGTGAGCGAGGTGCATCGGCGCGTGATCGACCGGACGGTCGAGATCAGCCTGCTGCTGCCGTCGATCTTCTTCATCGAATATCTCTGCACCGGCTGGGCCCAGAGCTCGGTGCGCCACCTTCTTGTCGAGCGCACCGCCTCGGGCTGGTCGGACGTGGCCTGCTACCTGTTCCAGATGGCTCCGGTCTGGACCCTGGTCACGGCGATCATGAGCCTTGGCTTCGCCTATGTGTCGGGCGAGGGGCTAAGGCAGGTGCTGGCCCACGCGACCGGGCTCAAGCTCAGCATCGCCGGCGCGCCCCTGGCGTTCCAGGCCGTCGTGCTGTTCCTGCTCTACACCCTGTTCGACTACTGGAGCCATCGGTTGGACCACTCCAGGATATTCTGGCCGCTGCACCGCTTCCATCACAGCGCGGAGTCGTTCTCGGTCCTGACGGCCGCGCGGATTCACCCGGCGATGTTCACCGCCGTGGTCGGCGCCGTCCTGCCGGGCGTCTTTCTGGCCTGCGACCCCGAGGCCCTGGCCTATGTGGGGCTGGCGGTGATCGTGATCCGGTTGCTGGTCCACTCGCGCATCGAGTCCAACTTCGGCTGGGTCGGCCGCTGGATCGTGCAGTCGCCGCTGCATCACCGGCTGCATCACAGCCTCAATCGGATGCCGATCAACCTGGGCCTCCTGCCGATCTGGGACCGMTTGTTCAACACGTGGCGCGACGCGCCGCAGCAGGCCATGCGCATCGGCACGCCCGCGCCCTACCGCCACGGCGCCGGCGTCGTGCTGGACATCTGGCGCGACTATTGCGCGTTCTGGACGGGGTTGAAGGCGATGACGGTCAATCACCTGGCGCGACGCGTCATGTCGCCGTCGGAAGGTCGATAGCCGCCCGAATGGACGACCACGATGTCCGTTGTCGGCGCGGCCGAGGACATCGGCGGTAGCGGAGACGCCCTAGACCGCGCCTTCCTCGATCAGGAACGCCCGCAGCGCCGCGCGGTCCACGTCCTTGGCCACGAAGGCGTCGCCGATGCCGCGCACCAGGATGAAGGTCAGCAGCCCGCCCTCGGCCTTCTTGTCCTGGGCGCTGTGGGCGATCAGGGCGTCGGCGCTGAACGGCTCGGGGCGGATGTCCGACAGCCTGGTCGGCAGGCCGGCGGCCTTGATGGCGGCCTCGGCGCGGACGGCGTCCTGGCTGGAGCACAGGCCCTGGCGCGCCGAGAAGCGGAAGGCCTGGGCCATGCCCAGCCCCACGGCCTCGCCGTGCTTGAGCGCGTCGCCGAAGCCCATCTCGCCCTCGACCGCGTGGCCGAAGGTGTGGCCCAGGTTCAGCAAGGCCCGGCGGCCGGCCTCCTTCTCGTCCTCGGCGACGATCTCGGCCTTCATCTCCACCGAGCGGCCGACGGCGCGGACCAGGGCCGAGGTGTCGCGTTCCAGCACCGCGTGGACGTTGGCCTCCAGCCACTCGAAGAAGGCGAAGTCGCCCAGCAGGCCGTACTTGATGATCTCGGCGTAGCCGCAGGCCAGCTCGCGGGCGGGCAGGGTGGCCAGGATGTCCAGGTCGGCCAGCACCAGGCGCGGCTGGTGGAAGGCGCCGATCAGGTTCTTGCCGCGCGGGGTGTCGATGGCGGTCTTTCCGCCCACGGACGAATCCACCTGGGCCAGCAGGGTGGTGGGGATCTGGATGAAGTCGATGCCGCGCTTGTAGATCGCCGCGGCGAAGCCGGTCAGGTCGCCCACGACGCCGCCGCCGAACGCCACGACCATGTCGCCGCGCTCCAGGTTCAGGGCCAGCAGCTTGTCCGAGAGGTCGGCCAGGCCCTCGAAGCTCTTGGTCTCCTCGCCGGGCGGCACCAGGATCACGTCGGTCGCCACGCCCGCGTGCTCCAGGGCGTTGGCCAGGCGCTCGCCGTGGTGCTCGCCGACGATGGTGTCGGTGACGATGGCCACCCGCTTGCGCTTGAGCAGCGGCGCGATGCGCTTGCCCGCCCGGTCGATCAGGCCCGTGCCGACGACCACGTCATAGGCGCGCGCGCCCAGGCCCACGGGGATGGTGGTGATCACTCGACTTCACTTTCGGACGGTTGCAGGTGGGCCTCCAAATGGCTTTTGAGGGCCTGGATCACGGCCTCGACCGCCACGCCGTGGGCGGTGTCGCCGGTCTCGACCGTCAGGTGGGCCTCGCCATAGGCGGGATAGCGGGCGGCGGCGTGCTCGCGCAGCACCTCCATCGGGTCGCGGTTCTTGAGCAGGGGCCGACCCTCCTTGCGGCCCACGCGACGGGTCAAGAGCTCCAGGTCGGCCTTCAGCCAGACAGCGATCGCCTTGGACTTGATCAGAGCGCGGGTCTCGGCGTTGACGAAGGCCCCGCCGCCGGTGGCCAGCACGTGCGGCGCCTCGTCCAGGAGCCGGGCGATCACCCGCCGCTCGCCGTCGCGGAAGGCCGGCTCGCCCATCTCGGCGAAGATCTCGGGGATCGAGCGGCCGGCGGCGGCCTCGACCTCGTTGTCGGCGTCGCGGAACGGCAGGTCCAGGGCCGCGGCCAGGCGGCGGCCGACGCTGGACTTGCCCACGCCCATCAGCCCCACCAGCACGATCGTCTTGCGGCGCAGGGCGGCCTTGGGGTCGTGACCCGGCGGGTCGGAACGGGAGGGGGCGGGATCGTCGGTCATGGGCCTGCTGGCGGTTTACACGACGGCGAGGCCTCCCGCCAAGGTTTGGACCAAAGCCGCGCCCAGGGTGTTCCGCAGGGCGAAAAGTTTCGCCAACCCCTGTCCTGCGGCATAGTTGAACCATGGCTCCTTCCAAGCGACTCACGACCTGTTCGGCCCTCGCCCCCCTGGCCCTCGGTTTGGCGGCGGCCCTGACCGCGGCCCCGGCCGCCTGGTCCCAGGTGCAGGTCCAGTCCCTGGCCGCGCCGGACCTGTTCTCGGCCTCCGCCGCCGAGACGGGGCTGTCGGCCGACCTCTGGAAGGACGCCTCGCCGGGCGTGGCCCAGGACGCCCTGCCGAAGCTGGCCGCCAAGCCGCTGTCGCCGGCGACCGCCGGCCTGGCGCGGCGGGTGCTGTCCACCGGCGCCAACGCCCCGGCCGGCATGGGCGACGATCCCGAACTGGGCGCGACCCGGGCCCTGGCCCTGATCGCCCTGGGCGAGGCCAAGGGCGCCGACGCCGTGCTGGACCGCGCGCCCGGCGTGGCCGCCAGCGCCCCGCTGTCGATGGCCGCGGCCGAGGCGGCCCTGATGACCGGCGCCGACGAAAAGGCCTGCAGGATCGGCGACGCGCTCACCGCCGACCGGGGCGGGCCCTACTGGCTGCGGCTGCGGGCCTTCTGCCAGGCGATCGGCGATCAGCACGACGCCGCCCAGCTGACCCTCAGCCTGGCCGTCCAGCAGACCAAGGACGCCGACTACGTCCGGCTGATGAACGCCCTCCTGTCGGGCTCGCCGGCCGGGGCGGCCAATCTGCGGAACGGCGTCAACTACGCCCTGTCGCGCAAGCTGGGGCTGGACCTGTCGTCGGCCGCCGCGATCGCCAGCGCCGCGCCCGCCCTGAAGCCGGCCCTCAAGCCGGTCGAGGTCCCGGCCGACCTGACCGCCGCCCAGACCCAGGTCCTGGCCGCCCTGCGCGGCGCCAAGGGCCTGGCCGCCTTCACCGACGCCGCCAAGGTCTCGCAGCCGACGATCGCCGCCCTGGTCGGCGCCGGCGCGCCGCTGGAGGACCCGGTGCTGCTGGCCCGCGCCGCCCTGGCCGCCGGCGACCTGGCCACGGCCCAGGCCCTCCGCGCCAAGCTGACCGGCGACACCGTCCCCGGCGCGACGACCCAGGACCTGGCCCTGCTGGACGCGACCCTGGCCGCGGCCGAGGGCAGGAAGGACGCCCAGGTCCTGGACGGCCTGGTCGAGCGCGGGGTCCAGGGCGGCGCCAAGTCGCCCGCCCAGCCGGCCGCCCTGATCCTGGCCGCGTTCGGCGCGCCGATGGACGCCGAGGCCCGGGCCCGGTTCGCCACCTTCGATCCCGGCAAGCCCGCCGCCACGGCCGGGCGGCTGGCCGTGCTGGACGACGCCGCCACCGCTGGCCGCCAGGGCGAGGCGGCCCTGCTGGCCCTGTCGATCGCCGCCGACGCTGGTCCGTCCGGCCCCGGTCCGGTCGACCGCGCCCGCCTGGTCCGCGCCCTGCTCAAGGCCGGGCTGGAGGCCGACGCCCGCGCCTTCGCCGTGGAGGGGCTGCTGGCGCTGCAGGTGAAATGAGCGCTTCCGCATCCGGATGGATCGACGCCTTCCTCGAGATGATGGCCGTCGAGCGCGCGGCCGCCCGCAACACCCTGACCGCCTACGAGAAGGACCTGGCCGACGCCCGCCTGTTCCTGGCCTCGCGCGGCGACCTGGACGGGGCCACGGCGGAAGGCGTTGAGGCCTATTTCGCCGACCTGGGCGCGCGCGGCCTGTCGCCGGCCACCGCCGCCCGCCGCCGCTCGGCCCTGCGCCAGTTCTACCGTTTCGTGCTGGGCGAGGGCTGGCGCGACGACGACCCCTCGCGTCGGGTCGAGGCCCCCAGGGCCGGCCGGCCCCTGCCCAAGGTGCTGTCGCGCGACGCGGTCGAGCGCCTGATCGCGGCGGCGGCCGCCAAGGACGGCGGCCAGGGCCTGCGCCTGGCCTGCATGATCGAGCTGCTCTACGCCTCGGGCCTGCGGATTTCGGAACTGCTGAACCTGCCCCTTGCGGCCCTGGCCCGCGACCCGGCCTTCCTGATGGTCAAGGGCAAGGGCGGCAAGGAGCGGCTGGCCCCGCTGAACGACGCCGCCCGCACGGCGGTGAAGGCCTATTTGGAGGCAAGGCCGCAATTCCTGCCAAAGGGCGTGAAGGACAGCCCCTGGATGTTCCCCTCGCGCGGCAAGGGCGGAAAGCTGACCGCGCGGCGGGTCTCGCAATTGCTCGAGGACGCCGCCATCGCCGCCGGCCTCGACCGCGAGACCGTCAGCCCCCACGTCCTGCGCCACGCCTTCGCCACCCATCTGCTGGAAGGCGGCGCCGACCTGCGCGTCATCCAGACCCTGCTGGGCCACGCCGACATCGCCACCACCCAGATCTACACCCACGTGGCCGGMGACCACCTGGCCCAGGTGGTGAAGTCCAAGCATCCGCTGGCCAAGAAGGGGTAGGTCGCGGGCGAAGCGGGGGCCACACACTCACGGCCCCGTCGGTTCCAGGATTGGCGAAGCCGTGGGGTGAGTGTGTGTCCCCACCTTCAGGCGCGGCATGACAAGAGGGGCTGCTCCCTGCTAAGCACCCCACCTTTCAGGAGACCCCCATGTCGGACGAAACCCGCGACAGCAACGGCGCGATCCTGGCCGACGGCGACAACGTCACCCTGATCAAGGACCTCAAGGTCAAGGGTTCGGGCGGCGTGACGCTGAAGCGCGGGACCCTGGTCAAGAAGATCCGCCTGACCGGCGACCCCGACGAGATCGAGGCCAATATCGACAAGGTGAAAGGCCTGGTCCTGCGGACCGAGTTCGTGAAGAAGGCCTAGCCGCCCGTCTCGCGCCCGATCACGACGTGCGTCGCCAGCTCCGTGGCGACGGAGTCCGTCACCCGATAGCCGAGGGTGGGCAGGTCCAGGCCTTCGAACAGGGCCTCGCCGCGCCCCAGCAGGACGGGCGAGATCGCCAGGTGCAGCTCGTCGATCAGCCCGGCCCGCAGGTACTGGCGGACGGTCGAGACCCCGCCGCCGATCTTGACGTCGAGGTCTCCGGCCGCCTCGCGGGCGCGTTCAAGCGCGGCGTGGATTCCGTCCGTCACGAAGTGGAAGGTGGTGCCGCCCTCCATGACGAGCGGCTCGCGGGCGTGGCGCGTCAGGATGAAGGTCGGCGCGTGATAGGGCGGATTGTMGCCCCACCAGCCCTTCCAGCCGTCGTCCGGCCATTCCCCGCGACTGGKACCGAACATGTTGCGGCCCAGGATGAAGGCCCCGAAGCCGTCCATCGAGCGGTGGGCGAACGTCTCGTCCACGCCTTCGGAGCCGCCGCCCCGGCCGAACATGGCCTGGAAGGTCTTGGTCCCGAAGAACCAGGAATGGAGCTCGGTCCCGCGCTTGCCCAGCGGATCCTCGAGGCTCTGATCCGGGCCCGCTCCGAACCCATCCAGCGACAGGGAGAACCCCGCGACTCTGACACGACCCACCCTCAGTCTCCTCTATCGATTGAAATCCGCGATCGCCGGCCTCAGGCCGCGGTCTCGCCGTCAAAAGCGGCCTTCAGCCTGGGCATGTCCAGCTTCACCATCTTCATCATGGCGGCGAACATCCGGCCGACGGCCGCCTTGTCGGGGCTGGAATAGAGGTCCATCAGCTGCTGCGGCACGATCTGCCAGGACAGGCCGTACTTGTCCTTCAGCCAGCCGCACTGGCTCTCCTTGCCGCCGTCGGCGGTCAGGGCGTCCCAGTAGCGATCGACCTCGGCCTGGTCGGCGCAGTGGACCATGAACGACACCGCCTCGGTGAAGGTGAAGTGCGGGCCGCCGTTCAGGGCGGTGTAGGCCTGGCCGTCCAGCTCGAAGTCGACGGTCATCACCTTGCCGGGCGGTCCCGCCGGGGGCTGGGAGTCGCTGGGATAGCGGGCGATATTCTTGATCTTCGAGTTGGGGAACAGCGAGACGTAGAAGTTCGCGGCTTCTTCGGCCTGGGTGTCGAACCACAGGAACGGGGTGATCTTCTGCACGGGCTTGGCCTCCGTTGAACGGTTGTCGAGCGAAGGACGATCAAGGCGCGCCGGTTCCGACATCGGCCCGCGCTTTTCGACGAACAGCCGGCCTCACGCGGCCGCCAGCAGGCCGGCGCCCTTGTGGTCGGGATCGCAGCCGGGGACCAGGATCGGGGCGCCCTGGGGGTAGGCGGGCATGGCGAGGCTCCTCGTCGTGGACGATGGAGCCTCGCGCGGGAAGCGTCCGGAGGCGATGACCTCGGAGGTAAAGGCCGGCGGGCTAGTCGAAGGCGACGGTGCTCAGGGCCGTGATCTGGCGCTGGGTCAGCTGGCGCACCAGCATGAGCGAGGTGATCGAACTGGCGATGACGGTCGCCATGGTCCCGACCGTCAGGAACGCGGCCATCGACTGGCCGCCGGCGGTCTCGGTCCTGGCGGCGACGCCGCTGGCCAGGCCGACGAAGTTGGTCGCCAGGAACAGGCCCCACCATACGCGCAGCAGGGCCGGCGTATCCCGCGAACGCCAGCGGGTGGGGTCGGTGCTGATGTTCCAGGTCTTCTCCAGGCCCTCGAACGGTTTGACCAGGGAGGCGATGGGCACGAAGAACCAACCGACGGCCCAGGCGGGCGACATGTCGAAGCTGGGCGCCAGGACGTGGGCGTTGCGGTTGGTGCGGTGGACCCACATCAGGAACAGCACCAGATAGAGCGGCAGCGAGAACAGATAGACGATCGCCGACAGGCCGAAGCTCAGGATGAAGGCGGGCGACTCGCTGCCCAGATAGTCGGCCGGCAGGCTCGCGTCCGGATCCAGTCCGAGCAGATAGCTCAGCTGCCAGACGGTGGTCGCGCCGTAGGCGGCCGCGCCGACCAGGTGGACCCAGAGGCCGAAGGCCGCGCCCTTGGCGCGGCGGGTCGGGCTCTTGGACGTGTAGATCTTCTTCTTCGTCACGGACGGTCCCCCCGGTTCCTGGCCGACCGAGCTAGACCATTTGCCCGGCGCCGACAACGCCGCCGTTGCCGCCCCCGCCGCCGCGCACTAGTTACGCTGCATGGCCGCTTCCGACATCGAACCCTTCCACGCCATCGCCATCAGCCGTCTGGCCCACCAGATGAAGGCGGAGGGGCGGTCGATCATCCACATGGAGTTCGGCCAGCCGTCGACGGGCGCGCCCCAGGCGGCCATCGCCAAGGCCCACCACGTGCTGGACACCGACGGCATGGGCTATTGGGAGAGCCCGCTGCTGAAGGCGGCGATCGCCAAGCGCTACGCCGACCTGGACGGCGTGAGCGTCGATCCCGAGCGGATCATCCTGACCTGCGGCGCCTCGCCGGCCCTGGTGCTGGCCCTGGCCTCGAACTTCCAACCCGGCGACCGCGTCGCCCTGGCCCGGCCGGGCTATGTGGCCTACCGCAACACGCTGAAGGCCCTGAACCTGGAGCCGGTCGAGATCGCCTGCGGGGCCGAGAGCCGCTTCCAGCTGACCGCCGCCCACCTGGCCGCCATCGAGCCCGCCCCGGCTGGGGTGATCATCGCCAGCCCGGCCAATCCGACCGGCACCATCATTCCCGCCGCCGAGTTGGAGGCCATCGCGCAGGTCTGCCGCGCGCGCGGCATCCGGGTGGTCTCCGACGAGATCTATCACGGCCTCAGCTACGGCGAGCCGGCCCGCTCGATGCTGGCCTTCGAGCCCAACGCCCTGATCGTCAACAGCTTCTCCAAGTACTTCAGCATGGCCGCCTGGCGGCTGGGCTGGGTGGTCGTGCCGCCGGACCAGGTCCAGCGGGCCCGGGCCTTCATGGGCAACCTCTTCCTGACCCCGCCCTCGCTGAGCCAGCACGCGGGCCTGGTCGCCATGGACTGCCTGGACGAGCTGGAAGGCCACCTGGACGTCTACCGCGCCAACCGCGCCCTGCTGCTGGACGCCCTGCCGGCCCTGGGCCTGGGCTCGATCGCCCCGCCGGACGGGGCTTTCTACATCTACGCCGACATCGGCCACCTGACCGACGACAGCCTGGCCTTCTGCGAGCGGCTGCTGCGCGACACGGGCGTGGCCACCGCCCCCGGCGTCGACTTCGACCCGGTCGACGGCCGGCGGTTCATCCGCTTCAGCTTCGCGGTGTCGACGGCGGAGGTGGAGGAGGCGCTGCGGCGGATCACGCCCTGGTTCGCCGCGCGCGCCGCGGCCTAGCGAAGAGGATCGACCATGCGACTGATCGGGATGCTGGACTCGCCGTACGTCCGCCGCGTGGCCATCTCGGCCCGCCTGCTGGGCCTGCCGTTCGAGCACGAGGCGGTGTCGGTGTTCCGCCATTACGACACCTTCGCGGCGATCAATCCCGTCGTGAAGGCGCCGACCCTGGTGACCGACGACGGCGTGGTGCTGATGGACTCCGGCCTGATCCTCGAGCACCTGGAGCGCCTGGCCGGGCGGAGCCTGGGCCCGGCCGACCTGGCCGACCACGCGCGCGCCCAGCGGATCCTGGGCCTGGCCCTGGCCGCCAGCGAGAAGACCGTCTCGCTGGTCTACGAATTCAACCTGCGTCCCGAAGACAAGCAGCACGGGCCGTGGGTCGAGCGGGTGCGCGGGCAGCTGGCGGAAGCCTGGCGCCTGCTGGAGGCAGAGGTCGCCGCGCCGCCGCCGGGCTTCGAGGGCTCCCAGGCCTGGGTGACCTGCGCGGTGGTCTGGACCTTCGCGATCCGCACCCTGCCGGGCTCGATCGACGCGGCGACCTGCCCGGCCCTCGCGGCGCTGACGGAGCAGGCCGAGACCACGCCGGCCTTCCTGGCGACGCCGTTCGACGGATAGGTTTGCTCGATCCGGCAAACCTCTTGCCCATTCCTGCGTCGTCGATTTCGCGCTCTTATCGTCGGGTCCTGAGGTCCCCATCTTCCCCCGTGGAAGGCGGGCCTTCCCACGCGACACTCAAGATCAGGAGCTCCTCATGAAGACGCGCAAACTCGGCGACGGGCTGGAAGTCTCGGCCATCGGTCTCGGCTGCATGGGGATGGGCCAGGTCTACGGCACGGCGCTGGACAAGGCCGACGCCTTCAAGGTGCTGGCCCGGGCGGTGGACCTGGGCGTGACCTTCTTCGACACCGCCGAGGTCTACGGCCCCTATCTGAACGAGGTGCTGGTCGGCGAGGGCCTCAAGCCGTTCCGCGGCAAGGTGGTGATCGCCACCAAGTTCGGCTTCGACATCGCACCGGAAGGCTCGGGCGAGGGCTTCTCGCGCATGCGCGGCACCGACAGCCGTCCCGAGCACATCCGCGAGGTCGCCGAGGCCTCGCTCAAGCGCCTGGGCGTCGAGGTGATCGACCTGCTGTACCAGCACCGCGTCGACCCCAACGTGCCGATCGAGGACGTGGCCGGCACGGTCAAGGACCTGATCGCCGAGGGTAAGGTCAAGCACTTCGGCCTGTCCGAGGCCGGTCCCGAAACCATCCGCCGGGCCCACGCCGTCCAGCCGGTGGCGGCCCTGCAGAGCGAGTATTCGCTGTGGTTCCGCGAGCTGGAGGCCGACACCCTGCCGGTGCTGCGCGAGCTGGGGATCGGCCTGGTGCCCTACAGCCCGCTGGGCCGCGGCTTCCTGACCGGCGCGATCAAGGCCGACGCGCCGCTGGGCGACAACGACTTCCGCCGCGCCCTGCCGCGCTTCCAGGGCGAGGCCATGGCCAAGAACCTGTCGCTGGTCGAGGCCCTGACGGCGATCGCCGCCGACAAGGGGGTCACCCCGGCCCAGCTGGCCCTGGCCTGGATCCTCCACCAGGGTCCTGACATCGCCCCGATCCCCGGCACGACCAAGATCGGCCGGCTGGAAGAGAACGTCGGCGCGGTGGACGTGGCCCTGTCGAGCGAGGACCTGGCGAGGATCGCCGCGGCCGTGCCGGAGACGGCCGTCGAGGGCGAGCGCTACACGCCGGCGGGCCTGGCGATGGTGGGGCGGTAAGAGTCCGACCGGGGACATGCCCTTGTGGCGTGTCCCCAAGTCTCGCGCCGCATCTGTTGGGGACACGCCGCAAGGGCATGTCCCCAGCTCATGCGGGCTCCGCCAGGGCCGCCGCTGAGCCGAGGGTTTCAGGGGGTTGATCCCCGCCGTTCGGCGCCCCCACACTCCGCCCCATGTCGCCCATCCCCTTCACCCGCCCCGACGAGATCGAGCTGGTCAAGCTGGGCAAGACCACGATCACCCTGGGCGGGGTGGCCGCCGCGATCGTGATCGTGGTGGCGTCGGTCTACCTGTCGCGCTTCGTGGCGTCGGGCCTGCGTCGGCTGCGCGAGCGGTCCGTGGTCGGGGCGCCGTCGCTGTACATCGTCGAGCGCCTCAGCAACTACGGCCTGCGGATCATCGGCCTGCTGATCGCCCTGTCGGTGATGGGCGTGAACCTGACGTCACTGGCGGTGTTCGCCGGGGCTCTGGGCGTGGGCGCGGGCCTGGGCCTGCAGGGGCTGGTCAAGGACTTCGCCTCGGGCATCTCGCTGATGTTCGAGCGCCTGGTGGCGGTGGGCGACTTCGTCGAGTTGCAGAACGGTTCGCGCGGCGTGGTGCACGAGATCGGGCCCCGCTCGACCCGTATCCGCACCAACGACAGCACCGACGTGATCGTGCCCAACTCGGTGCTGGTCAACGAGCAGGTGATCAACTGGACCCTGCATCACACCAGCCGCCGCATCCGCGTGCCGTTCGTCACCGCCTTCGGGGTCGACAAGGAGAAGGTGCGCGAGGCGGTGCTGAAAGCGGCCCATTCGGTGTCGTTCACCGCGCCGGACGACGCCACGCGCAAGGCCCAGGTCTGGCTGGTGGGCTGGGGCGAGTCGACGCTGAAGTTCGAACTGGTGGTCTGGCCCACGGTCGACTCGGTGCGCCGGCCGGCGGCGATCTTCGCGGCCTATACCTGGGCTATCGACGACGCCCTGCGCGGGGCCGGGATCGAGATCCCCTATCCGCAGCGCGACCTGCGCCTGCGCGGGGTGTTCKGCGAGGAGGGCGATGACGCCCGCGCCGCCCTGCGGCTGGAGCCCCGCGCCGGCCGCAAGGCCAAGGCCAAGGCCGCCCCCTCGCAGAACGACGCCGCCGAGGACCTCAAGCGCGAGGACCCCGAGGAACCGCCGCTGCCGACGCAGGGGCCGCCGCCGAAGTGATCCCCCTCTCTCATAGAGAGAGAGAGGGGCCCGCCGCGAAGCGGTGGGAGGGTGAGTGGTYACAATTTCTCAGGATCTATCTCAGACGAAGACGAGGTCTGTCGGCGGTCGCACGCGGTGGAGGTCTGAACGCCTTTGCGATGCTCAAAAGTCCTAGCTTTGCCTGCCAACGGTGAAACCTCTCACCCTCCCACCGCCTGCGGCGGCGGGCCCCTCCCTCTCTCAAAAGAGAGAGGGGTTTCGCGACTTGACCCCGTTTCCGCGTCGCCGCAGTCTTCTCGCAACTGCGAAATAAGAAAAGAACCAGGGACGCGCGCCATGAAGACCCCGCGAGGCTTTTTCAAACCCCTGGCGATCGGGGCCCCCGCGCCCTGGCGCGAGCCGCCGGCCCGCGTCGAGCGCATGATCCATTTCGTGCCGCCGCACCTGGACAAGGTGCGCRCCAAGGTCCCCGAGATCGCCCCCACCGTCGACGTGATCCTGGCCAACCTCGAGGACGCCATCCCCGCCGACGCCAAGGGCGCGGCCCTGGCCGGGGCGATCGCCATGGCCCGCGAGACCGACTTCAAGGCGCTGGGCGTGGGCCTGTGGGTGCGGATCAACTGCCTGAACTCGCTCTGGCACCTGGACGAGGTGGCGACCCTGGTCGAGAAGGCCGGCGACCGCATCGACGTGATCATGGTCCCCAAGGTCGAGGGGCCGTGGGATATCTTCTACATGGATCAGCTGCTGGCCTCGCTGGAGGCCAAGCACGGGGTGACCCGGCCGATCCTGCTGCACGCCATCCTCGAGACGGCGGAAGGCGTGATGAATGTCGAGCAGATCGCCGGGGCCAGCTCGCGCATGCAGGGCATCAGCCTGGGCCCCGCCGACCTGGCCGCCAGCCGCGCCATGAAGACCACCCGCGTGGGCGGCGGCCATCCGGGTTATCGGGTGATCGAGGACCCGCACGCCGACGGGAGCCCCCGCGTCTCGGTGCAGCAGGACCTGTGGCACTACACCTTCGCCAAGATGGTCGACGCCTGCGCCGCCCACGGCATCAAGCCGTTCTACGGCCCGTTCGGGGCCATCGACGACCCGGTGGCCTGCGAGCAGCAGTTCCGCAACGCCTTCCTGATGGGCTGCGCCGGGGCCTGGAGCCTGCACCCCAGCCAGATCGAGATCGCCAAGCGCGTGTTCTCGCCGGCTCCCGACGAGGTGGCCTTCGCCAAGCGGATCCTGGAGGCCATGCCCGACGGGACCGGGGTGGCCATGCTGGACGGCAAGATGCAGGACGACGCGACCTGGAAGCAGGCCAAGGTCATGGTCGACTGCGCCCGGCAGATCGCGGCGAAGGACGCGGAGTACGCGGGGCTCTATGGGTTCTGATCGAGATGGAGCGAGCCCGGGTCTGTTGCGCCGGCTGCATGCGCGCGGGCTCGAAGGCGGCGAATGGTTCGGGCTGTTCTTCGCCGGCGGGCTGTTCGCGGGACCCACCGGGTTCAATCTCGCCCAGCTCCTGCTGCACGGGCGGCTCTATGTCATCGTGCGACACGCCGACAACTACTGGGCCTATTGGCGCACCGACGCGGGCGCGATCCTCCAGCACGGTCTTTGGACCCTGGTCATCTTCGCGTTCAGCGGCCTGGCCCTCGCCACGGCGCTGATCTATCCGGTGCTGATCCTGCTGTGGGGAAGGACGACGCCGGGTTATGTCCGGTTGCCGCCTTTGAGCATCAAGGACTAGGCGCCGCCCAAGGGGCGCTAAGCCGCCGTCGTCACCACCCGCGACCCCGCCACCAGCATTTTGTGCACGGGGCATGCCTCGGCGATCTCCATCAGCCGGGCGCGCTGGGCGTCGTCCAGGTCGCCGTGCAGGGTGATCACGCGGTCGAAGACGTCGGCCGGCAGCCAGCCGGGCTCGCGCCGCCAGGTGACCTCGACATGCACCGCGCCCAGGGGCCAGGCCTTGCGCTTGGCGTAGAGCCGCAGCGTCTGGGTGGTGCAGGCCGCCAGGCCCGCGGCGACCAGGTCGTGGGGATTGGGGCCGAGGTCCAGTCCGCCGTCGGCCGGCGTCAGGTCGCCCATGAACCGGACGGGGCCGGCGGTGATGAGGATCTGCACGCCGCCATGGCCGCTGTCGTCGGCGATSGCGGAGGGGCGGGCGGGGACGTCGGTCATGAAGCGGACTCCGGCGAAGCGAGTCCTGGACTATAGCGCGTCGAGACGGCGACGCTTGTCGCTTCGTACGGCCCTAGGCCGCGGCCACGTGGTGCGAGGTCACTTCGAACAGGCGGGTGGCGCCGCGCCAGACCTCGACGGTGTCGCAGCCGCGATGGACGCCGACCAGCTGTTCGGCGCGACGGCGGGCGGCCTGATCGTCCTGGCAAGGGGTGACGTCGAAACGCGGCACCGAGCCGTCCGACTCGACACAGAAGAAGGTGAACACCTGCATGGGAACATCCGTTCGCATCAGGCGGGACCGGGTCCATATTCGATGGGCGGGGCCGCGGGCGTCGGCTGTTTTCTGAGCCGACCAAAGGGATATAGGTGAGAATCCGGCCGTTAACCAGAGCGCCCGGGTTTCAATACAGGACTCTCCACAGGACTCTCACGAAGTCGAATCCCTGAGACTCGCAAGGGTTCCTGGCGAGTCATGGTGTCGCTGCGACGACGAGTCGCAGGGCCAGGCTTCGCGAACCCTTCGTAGAGCGCCATTGAGTCGGGCTTGAGTCCCGTCCGAGGCGAGGTTTGGCGATTTCGCGGCCATGACCCGCCAAAAGCGGTTCCGTTTTCGGTTATCGCGCTCTAGGTTCGCCACCTTTCCGCAACGGCGACGTTAAGAGACCCATGGCCGCGCATTATCTCGACTTCGAGCGACCCATCGCCGATCTGGAAAGCAAGATCGAGGAGCTGTCGCGGCTCTCCGAGACGGCCGGTCCTGGCGCGTTCGAGACCGAGATCAAGGCCTTGCGCGACCGCGCCCAGCAACTCCGCAAGGAAGCTTATGCGGGCCTGGACGCCTGGCAGAAGACCATGGTCGCCCGCCATCCCGAGCGCCCGCACCTGAAGGACTACGTGGCCGGCCTGATCGACGAGTTCGTCGAGTTGCGCGGCGACCGCAAGTTCGCCGACGACCAGGCGATCGTCGGCGGCCTGGGCCGTTTCCGGGGCGTCCCGGTGGTCGTGATGGGCCACGAGAAGGGCCACGACACCACCACCCGCCTGAAGCACAATTTCGGCATGGCCCGCCCCGAGGGCTACCGCAAGGCCGTGCGCCTGATGGACATGGCCGAACGGTTCAACCTGCCAGTCATCACCTTCGTCGACACCGCCGGCGCCTATCCGGGCCTGGGCGCAGAGGAGCGCGGCCAGGCCGAGGCCATCGCCCGCTCGACCGAGCGCGGCCTGGTGCTGGAGACCCCGATGGTCGCCACCATCGTCGGCGAAGGCGGCAGCGGCGGCGCCATCGCCCTGGCCGGCGCCAACAAGGTTCTGATCCTGGAGCACTCGATCTATTCGGTGATCTCGCCGGAAGGCGCGGCCTCGATCCTGTGGCGCGACGGCGCCCGGGCCAAGGACGCGGCCACCAACATGAAGATCACCGCCCAGGACCTGATCCAGCTGAAGATCGTCGACCGCATCGTCGACGAGCCGGCCGGCGGGGCCCACTCCGACCCGGCCGCGGCCATCGAAGCCGTCGGCGACGCGGTCGAGGACGAGCTGAAGAAGCTGATGCGCCTGTCGCCCGCCGAGCTGAAGAAGCAGCGGGCCGAGCGCTTCTACGCCATCGGCCGCGAAGGCCTGCAGTAACTCTAGATCACCGCTCATCCCGGCGTTCGCCGGGATGAGCGGATCAAGGGGCGCGCCCGTCCCTGAAAATTTCTGGCGAGCCATGTCACGTTTCCCCACCTGACCTCGTCTTGTCCTCGAAGCCCCGCGATGGGGTCGCCAAGAGGACAAGACCATGACCGCCGAAACCGCGCCCTTCCGCCACGACCTGAACGTTCCCGAGATCTACAAGGCCTTCATCGCCGCCGAGAACGCGGTGGTGGCGTCGGGCGTCGACAAGCACCTGCTGCACCTGATCAAGCTGCGCGTCTCGCAGCTGAACGGCTGCGCCTTCTGCGTGAAGATGCACTCGAAGGAAGCCCGCGACGACGGCGAGACCAACGAGCGGCTGGACCGCCTGGTGGTCTGGGAGCACGTCAGCGACTTCACCGCCAAGGAGAAGGCCGTCCTGGCCTGGGCCGAGGCCCTGACTCAGCTGCCGACCCACAAGGAGCTGGCCCCGCTGCGCGCCGCCCTGCGCGAGCACTACACCGACGCCGAGGCCAGCGCCGTCACGGCGGTGATCGCCATGATCAACCTGTGGAACCGCCTGGGCGTGTCGGTGCACTAACGGCAGTTCGACGAGGCCCTCCCCCTGTGGGGGAGGTGTCGCCGAAGGCGACGGTGGGGGGAGTGATCGGCAGGCAGCCCGAGCTTGGATCGAACGAGCCTATAACTCCCCCCACCGGTCCTTCGGACCGCCTCCCCCCAACAGGGGGAGGAACTTCAGGGCTTGCCTGCCCTAACGGTCACCCCGCCATACTCTCTCAAAACATCGAGGGAGAGGCGTCCGTGGCCATCAAGACCCGTTTCACCGAGCTGTTCGGCGTCGAGCACCCGATCGCCCAGGGCGGCATGCAGTGGGTAGGCACCGCGCCCCTGGTCAGCGCCGTGGCCAACGCCGGGGCCCTCGGCTTCCTGACCGCCCTGACCCAGCCCACGCCCGAGGCGCTCTCCAAGGAGATCGCCCGCACCCGCGAGCTGACCGACAAGCCGTTCGGCGTGAACCTGACCATCCTGCCGGCCATCAAGCCGCCGCCCTACGCCGAGTACCGCGCGGCGATCATCGAGGCGGGGATCAAGATCGTCGAGACCGCCGGCTACAAGCCCCAGGAGCATGTCGACGAGCTGAAGGCCCACGGGGTCAAGGTGATCCATAAATGCACCGCCGTCCGCCACGCCCTGAGCGCCGAGCGGATGGGCGTGGACGCCATCAGCATCGACGGCTTCGAATGCGCCGGCCATCCGGGCGAGGACGACATCCCCGGCCTGATCCTGATCCCCGTGGCGGCCGAGAAGGTGAAGATCCCGATGATCGCCTCGGGCGGCTTCGGCGACGCGCGTGGCCTGGTGGCGGCCCTGGCCCTGGGCGCCGACGGCGTCAACATGGGCACCCGCTTCTGCGCCACCCAGGAGGCCCCGATCCACGACAACTTCAAGCAGCAGATGGTCGCCAACGACGAGCGCGCCACCGACCTGATCTTCCGCACCCTGCACAACACCGCCCGGGTGGCCAAGAACGCGATCAGCCAGCAGGTCGTGGCCATCGAACGGGCCGGCGGCGCCAAGTTCGAGGACGTGGCCGACCTGGTGAAGGGCGCGCGCGGCCGCGAGGGCCTGATCAGCGGCGACACGGACCACGGCGTCTGGTCGGCCGGCATGGTCCAGGGCCTGATCCACGACGTGCCGACCGTGCGCGAACTGATCGACCGGATCATGGGCGAGGCCGAGGACCTGATCCGCGGGCGGCTGGCGGGGATGGTCGGGTAGGCTCGGGAACACCCCCATTTCAACCGTCATTCCGGGCCTTGCGCCCGGAACCCCTCTGTCCGCCGCAGGTGCGGATGTGTGGCGCGCCTGCGCGCCAAGGCGCTTCACGTACGAGCTGAACAAGGGGTCCCGGGCACAAGGCCCGGGATGACGGTTTTGGGTGGGGTAAGGGCGTTTGGGCAGTCACGGTAAACGCCCCGGCAAGCACTGTGACAGCACCGCGAAGTTTTCGTGAAATAGCAGCGCTTCAGGACCAGGATTAGCCAGTCGTTAGGCCAGAAATGGTCCTTCCGGCCCCGAGTAATTGGGGTCTTACATGTTCACGTTGCGAGACACGGTTTCGTCGCTGGCGCCGGCCCGGGCCGACGACCTGGGCAAGACGCTGTACGAGCGTTTCCGCGAGGAGCCCGACACCCTGATCGTGCCCGTCCTGGACGCCGAGGACCGGCCGATCGGCCTGGTCGAACGCAACGCCTTCTTCCTGCGCATGGCCGCCGAATACGGCCGCGCCCTCTACGCCCTGCGGCCGATCTCGGTGCTGATGGACAACGACCCCCTGGTCGTCGAGGCTGATGTCGAGCTGGCGGCCTTCACCAGCGACAGCCTGTCGTACCGCGCCAGCGACCTGTTGCGCGGTTTCATCGTCACCGACGGCGGGCGCTATATCGGCGTGGGCACGGTGCTGGGGCTGCTGCAGGCGGCCAACGAGACCAACCGCCGGGGCGTCGAGGCCCTGGCCGCCGCCAAGACCGATCAGGAACGCGCCCATACCTTCATGACCGCCGTGGTCGAGGCCATCCCCTCGATGGTGTTCGTCAAGCGGGCCGACGATCATTCGTATGTGCTGCTGAACCGGGCCGGCGAGAAGATCCTGGGCCACAGCCGCGCCGACATGGTCGGCCGCACCGACGCCGACTTCTACCCGCCCGAGCAGGCCGCCATCTATCGCCAGCGCGACGCCGAGGTCGCCGCCTCCGGCGAGGTGCGGGTGATCGAGGAGGACCTGGTGCCGCGCAAGGACGGCAGCACGGCCCTGCTGCGGACCAAGAAGATCGCCATCCCCGGTCCGGACGGCGCGGCGGAGTACATCCTGGCGGTCTCGGAAGACATCGCCGAGCGCAAGCGGGCCGAGGCCCAGATCGCCCGCCTGGCGCACTATGATCCGCTCACGGACCTTCCCAACCGCCTGCTGTTCCAGAAGGACCTGTCGGCGGCCCTGTCGCGCGCCGCGCGGCGCGAGGACCTGGTGGCGGTGCACTGCATCGACCTGGACCGCTTCAAAACCGTCAACGACACCCTGGGCCACCCGATCGGCGACGCCCTGCTCAAGACCGCCGCTGAGCGCCTGCGGGCCTGCGTGCGCGAGGGCGACACCATCGCGCGCCTGGGCGGCGACGAGTTCGCGGTGGTCCAGTGCGGCCTGACCGACCTTTCCGGCGCCACCCGACTGGCCGGCCGCATCGTCGAGGCCCTGGCCGAGACCTTCGAGCTGCAGGGCCACCAGGTGATGATCGGCGGCAGCGTGGGGGTGGCCGTGTCGCCCAACGACGGGTCCGACAGCGATGAACTGCTGAAGAAGGCCGACATGGCCCTCTACCGCGCCAAGGCCGACGGCAAGGGCGCGTTCCACTTCTTCGAGCGGGCCATGGACGAGGCCCTTCAGGCCCGCCGGGCCCTGGAGCTGGACCTGCGCCTGGCCCTGGCCGAGGGCCAGTTCGAGCTGCACTACCAGCCGCTGTTCAACCTAGGGGCCGACAAGGTGACCGGTTGCGAGGCCCTGCTGCGCTGGCGCCATCCCGTGCGGGGCATGGTCTCGCCGGCCGACTTCATCCCGCTGGCCGAGGAGATCGGCCTGATCAATCCGCTGGGTGAGTGGGTGCTGCGCGAGGCCTGCCGTGAGGCGGCCGGCTGGCCCGACCACGTGCGCCTGGCCGTCAACCTGTCGCCGGCCCAGTTCCGCGACAAGCACCTGGTGACCACCGTGGTCTCGGCCCTCGCGGCCTCGGGCCTGGCCGCCGAACGGCTGGAGCTGGAGATCACCGAGTCGGTGCTGCTGCAGGATACCGCCGGCAACATGTCGATCCTGCACGACCTGAAGGCCCTGGGCGTGCGCATCTCTATGGACGACTTCGGCACCGGCTATTCGTCGCTGAGCTATCTGCGCAGCTTCCCGTTCGACAAGATCAAGATCGACCAGACCTTCGTCCGCGACATCCTCGACGACGCCGACGCCCTGGCGATCATCAAGGCCGTGCTGGACCTGGGCGCCAGCCTGGGCATCACGACCACGGCCGAGGGCGTGGAGTCGGTGGAGCAGCTGGACGAGCTGCGCCGCCAGGGCTGCGGCGAGATCCAGGGCTATTTCATCAGCCGACCCAAGCCGGCGGCCGAGATCGCGGCGATGCTGGGGGTCACCGTCCGGGGCGGTGACAAGGCGCCCGTGATCACCTTCTCCCATGGTGAGAAGGAGGGGCCCGCGATGAAGTCGTGGGAGGATGAGGGAGTGGCGAGTCCGACGGAGAGCCGGCAGGGTGGGAAAACGGGAACGGTGTAACCCCTCGCCCTCCCACCGCTGCGCGGCGGATCCCTCCCTCTCCCTCTGGGAGAGGGTTTCGGAGATATCCCCCACCTTTCCGCGCGTCGCCCCTAGGCGCCCGGCGCGATCTTCGTCACACACCGGCCCATGCGCATGGTCGGCTATCTCAGAGTTCCGCCCGTCAGGGGCGTGGTGATCGACGGGCCGTCGTCGCAGCGGCTGTTCGAGGCCGGCTGCGACCAGCTGTTCCACGACCGTTGCTACGGCCTGGCCGTGCACAAGCCGGGCCTGGACCAGGCCCTGGCCGTGCTCAAGCCCGGCGACGTGCTGGCGGTCATCAACCTGCACGCCTTCGCGGCCCACCTGGTCGACCTGCTGGAAGTGCTGGCGCGGTTCGAGGCGGCCGGCGTTCACCTGCTGACCCTGGCCGAGGGCATCGACACCCGCGCCCCCGGCGGCTTCTTCACCGCCTGCGCCCAGCTGGCCGCCTTCCACGATCAACGGCGCGCCGTGCGGACCATGGAAGAGAAGATCGTGCGGGAAGGGCCGCGGCGATCGGAGGCGTCGAGCGCGGCGGAGGAAGCCTGAGGCGGGCCGCCTCCGCGCCGGCCCGCTAGACCTGGGCCAGGCCGCCGTCCACGGCCAGTTCCGAGCCCGCCATGAAGGCCGAGTCGTCCGAGGCCAGGAACAGCACCGCCTTGGCGATCTCGCTCGGCGCGGCGACCCGGCCGATCGGCGTCTGGCCCGCCAGGTAGTCCAGCAGGGCCTGCTGCTGGGCGGGATCGGAACCGGCCAGCTCGACCAGGCCCGGCGTCTTGACGGGGCCGGGGCTGACGACATTGACTCGGATGCCCCGATCCTTGAGGTCGAGGGTCCAACTGCGGGCCAGGTTGCGCACCGCCGCCTTGGACGCGCTGTAGACGCTGAAGGCCGCCGTGCCGGTGCTGGCCGTGGTCGAGCCCGTCAGGATCACGCTGGCCCCGTCGCGCAGCAGCGGCAGGGCCTTCTGCACCGTGAAGATCACGCCCTTCACGTTGCGGCCGAAAATGTCCTCGTAGTGTTCCTCGGTGATCGCGCCCAGGGGCAGCATGTCGCCGCCGCCGGCGTTGGCGAACAGGGCGTCGATCTGKGCGTGGCGCTGCTGGACCGCGTCATATAGCCGGTCGATGTCGGCCAGCTTGGACATGTCGGCCTGGACGCCCACCGTCTTGCCGCCGATCGCCTTCACCGCCGCGTCCAGCTCGGCCTGGCGGCGGCCGGTGATGAACACCGCGGCGCCTTCGGCCGCGAACTGGCGGGCGGTCTCCAGGCCGATCCCGCTGGTGCCGCCGGTCACCACCACCACTTTGTTTTCGAACTTGCCGCTCATCTGAAACTCTCCTTGCCGACGAACCGTTCGTCGTAACGGAAGAGATGCATCTGGAACGATGAGGCGGGTAGTCGGTTGCTGTGGTACTTAGCGTTCCAAATCTGGGACGATCTTATGCCCGACCTGAACGACTACCTGCTCTACGCCGCCGTGGTGACCCATGGCGGTTTCGCCCCGGCCGGCCGTGCGCTGCGTCAGCCGAAGTCCACCCTGAGCCGGCGGATCGCGGCGCTCGAGGCGCGGCTGGGCGTGCGGTTGATCGAGCGCACCACGCGCCGATTCCGGGTGACCGAGGTGGGCCAGGCCTTCTACGAGCGCTGTCGCATCGTGGCCCTGGACGTCGAGCAGGCCGACGCCGTCGCCGCCGAGGCCAAGAGCGAGCCGCACGGCGTCATCCGCTTCAGCTGCCCCACGGGCCTGATCGAGACCCTGTCGGCGACCTTTCCGCAATTCCTCGCGCGGTTCCCGAAGGTTCGGCTGCAGGTGATCGCGGTGGACCGGGCCGTGGACCTGATCGACGAGCGGATCGACGTCGCTCTGCGGGTGCGCACCACCCTGACGACCGACGCGGCCCTGACCATGCGCACCCTGGGCCGGTCGTCCCGCATCCTGGTGGCCGGCCCGCAGATGGCGGCGCGCTGCGACGGGCTGGCGGTGGAGGAGATCGCCGGCCTGCCCACCCTCAGCCCCACCGACCAGCCGGGCGAGATCGTCTGGGAGCTGTCCGGTCCGGACGGCGAGGTCCGCCAGGTCCGCCACGAGCCGCGCATGACCTGCGGCGACTTCCTGGCCCTGCGCGACGCCGCGGCCGCCAACGCCGGGATCGCGTTCCTGCCGGACCATGTCTGCCGGGGCGACCTGATCAGCGGCCGTCTGGTGCGGGTGTTTCCGGAGTGGCGGTCGCAGGACGGCATCGTCCACCTGGTGTTCACCACCCGGCGCGGCCTGCCGCCCGCCGTGCGGGCGCTCATCGACCACCTGGCCGCCGTCTTCAGCCGCGACCGGCCGGTCGGCTAGGCGATCTGCGCGAGCGCCTCGCCCAGCTCCTCGACCATCTCCGGCGTCGTGGCCCACGAACACATGAAGCGCGCCGTGCCGTCCAGGAAGCGGTAGACGAACCAGCCCTTGGCGCGCAGGCGCTCCAGGGCCGCGTCGTCCATGTCGACGAACAGGCCGTTGGCCTCGACCGGGTGGCGCAGGGGGAAGGGCATCAGGGCCGCCAGTTTCCGCGCCATGGCGTTGGCGTGGGCCGCGCGGGCCGCCCAAGGGCCGCCGTCATTGCCTTCGCCCAGCAGGCCCAGCCACGGGGCGGCCAGGAACCGGCCCTTGGAAACCAGCTGGCCGGCGTGCTTGAGGCGGGCGTCCAGGCGCTTGCCCAGAGCCTTGTCCAGGAACACCACGGCCTCGGTCGGGGTCGAGCCGGCCTTGGTGCCGCCGATCACCAGGATGTCGACGCCGATCTTCGCCACGCGCTTCAGGTCGAAGCCCGCCGCCACGGCGTTGGCCAGGCGCGCGCCGTCCAGGTGCACGCCGTAGCCCTTGGCCTTCACCGGCGCGATCAGGGCGGCCAGGTCGTCGGCGGAATAGACCGTGCCGTACTCGGTGGCGTTGGTCAGGGACAGGGCGGCGGCCGGCTGGCGGTACGAGACGTCGGGCTCGTTCAGGGCCAGGTCCAGCCCTGGCAGGGCGATCTTGCCCGAGGCGCCGGCCAGGCCGATCAGGCCCACCCCCTGGCCGAAGAAACCCGGCGCGCCGGTCTCGTCGGTGCAGATGTGGGCGTGCTCGTGGGCCAGCACCGCCTCGTGCGGATGGGCCAGGCAGGTCAGGGCGAAGGCGTTGGCCGCCGTGCCCGAGGCGGTGAACCGCACCTCGGCGTCGGCGTCCAGCAGGGCGCGGATGCGGTCGGCCGCCGCCGCGCTGACGTGGTCGGTCCCGTAGCCGGACGCCGTGCCCGCATTGGCGGCGACGATCGCCTCGATGACTTCCGGCATGGCGCCGGCGACGTTGTCGGAGGCGAAGTCGTAACGGGCGGCCATGCAGTCCTCAGCGCGGCGGATTTTCCGGGAAGGCCATGCGGCCAGGCTCGATGCGATGCCACGGCTGGGCCTCGCTCGTCCAGAGATGGATGGCCGGTTCCAGGATCGACGGATCGTCCAGGCTGCCGGCCTTGACCGGATAGAAGGGCAGGACCGCGCCTTCCGACCACAGGGGCGAGCCGCAGTCGGCGCAGAACACCTGGTTGACGTCGGCGCCGCTGCCGCCCTTGCGGGCGTACTGCTTCGGCTGGCCCTTGGTGACCTTGAAGCCGTCCTTGGGCGCCAGGGCCACCGAATTGGGCCCGCCGCCGGTCGAGTACTGGCACTGCCGGCAATGGCAGACGCCCGAACCCATCAGCTCGCTGGTGATCTCGTAGCGGATCGCGCCGCACTGGCAGCCGCCTTGGAGGGTGGTCATGGTGTTCGCTCCCTGGATGGCCGGCCTCGACGGGCCGTTGAGGGAGAGAGTGCACGAACTTGGCGAGTTGCTCTATCGCCCCTTCTACGCCGCCATCCCGGGCCTTGTGCCCGGGACCCCTCTGTCCGCCGCAAGCGCGGAAGGGGCGGTTCGCTGGCGAACCGCTTGCATCTCACGTGGAAGCTGAACCAGGGGTCCCGGGCACAAGGCCCGGGATGACGGCTGAAAGGTGAGACGATCGAATCTGAAGCTCTCAGTCAAACACGATCACCGACCGCGCCAGCTCCCCGCGCTTCAGCTCGTCGAAGGCCGAGTTGACCTCCTCCAGCTTGATCCGGCGTGAGATCAGTTCGTCCAGCTTCAGCTTGCCGGCCATGTAGGCGTCGACCAGGCGCGGCATGTCGACCGGGAAGCGGTTGGAGCCCATGTAGCTGCCCTGGATCCGGCGCTCACCCAGGAAGTCGACGCCGTGGAGCTCGATCTTGGTGCCGACCGGGATCATGCCGATCACATTGGCCGTGCCGCCCCGGCGCAGCATCTTGAACGAGGCTTCGGCGGTGGCCTTCAGGCCGATGGCTTCGAAGCTGTGCTGCACGCCGCCGCCGGTCAGCTCGACCACGGCCTTGGCCACGTCGTCGACGGCGCCGGCGTCGATCACGTCGGTGGCCCCGAAGGTCTTGGCCAGTTCCAGCTTGGCCGGCACCCGGTCGATGGCAATGATCCGGCCGGCGCCCGCGATGGCCGCTCCGTTGATCGTGGCCAGACCCACGCCGCCGCAGCCGATCACGGCCACCGTCTCGCCGGGGCGGACGTTGGAGGTGTGGACCACCGAACCGACGCCGGTCATCACCGAACAGCCGATCAGGGCGGCGCGGTCGAACGGCATGTCCTTGCGGATCGCCACGCACGCATGCTCGTGCACCAGCATCATCTCGGCGAACGACGACAGGTTCAGGAACTGGGCCATCTTGGTGTCGCCGGCTCCGGAGAGGTCCTCGCGGAACAGCCGGGGCTCCTCGCCCTTGCCGCGCTTGGTCTCGGGGCTGATGCAGAGGTTCATGTGCCCGGTCAGGCAGACCTCGCAGTGGCCGCAATAGGGGTTGAGGCAGGTGATCACGTGGTCGCCGACCTTGACGGTGCGGACCTCGGACCCGACCGCCTCGACGATCCCGGCGCTCTCGTGGCCCAGAACGGCGGGCAGGGGATGGGAGTAGGAGCCTTCGACGAAGTGCAGGTCGGAATGGCAGACGCCGGCGGCCTTGGTGCGGATCAGCACCTCGCGCGGGCCCGGCTTGCCGATCGAGACGTCCTCGATCGAGAGCGGCTTGCCCACTTCGCGCAGTACGGCGGCCTTCATCGGCGATCTCCCTTGTTGTTGCGAGAGACCCTAGCGGGATGGCGGGGGGCGAAGGAAGGGGTTATTCGAACAAATGTTTGGAGCGCTAGCGGTAGAGGCCGTCCAGGGTGATGTGCGCGCCGCAAGGGCAGTCGCCGATCTGGATCACGCGCCAGCCGCCCTTGGGCTCGCGCTGGAAATCGAAGCCGCTTTTGTCGAGGCCCCGATAGGTGCCGCGATCGCCGTCTAGTCGGACAAAGCCGATCGATCCGCCCGAAAAGACTATGCCTCGTTCGGAGTCCTTCACCCACTCCCTCCTCAATCGGAAAAACACCAAGCCGTCTCCCACKGGCAAAAGGTCCAATCGACCCTGGAAGTCCTTGTGGCTGGGCGGATCCCTTAGCGCGAAGCGCTGAGCGCCCCGTATGCGATAGTCGTCCGTTGAGAAGGGCGTCGCGATCCAGTCGATCCGCCTGTCGTACGCCCTAAGCAGACAGGCCCGATCACTGCATTTGTCCAGAACAGCGGGCCAATCCTGACCCTCTTGCGCTTGGTCGGCGTCGACGGGATCAATGGCCCGGAGATCGGCGTAGAGTCGGATCGACGCCTTGGCGCGCGCCAGCAATGCGGGATCGCCGCAGATCATGTGATCGATCTTGTTGGTCGGATGGATGCAAAAGTCGGGCAGGGGCAGGCCGCCGGCGCCATGGAGGGCCGCGGCGGCGATCAGGCTTGCGAACATGGGAAGGACCGCGCTGGAGTCAGGTCGACCAGCGGTATCAGCGGCGCGGGCTAAGCGCCACCGTTGGCGTGCGGAAAGGCCTTACGCCGCCAGCTGGATCTTGCGCTCGGGCAGGATGGCGTCGACGGCCAGCAGCACGATCATCGCCGCCTCGGTGGTGATGACCGCCGAGACCAGGGTCGAGGCGACGTCCTCGCCTAGCGGCGGGGGCGGGCTGATCGAGTCGGCCGGGACGATGAAGCTGTCGCAGACCGCGTCGACCAGCAGGCCGGCGACGTCGTCGTGGTGCTCGACCACGATGATCACCTGGCGGGCGCTGTCGGCGGCCACGCCCTTGCCCAGGCGTTCCGAGAGGTCGATGACCGGCATGACCTGGCCGCGCAGGTTGATCACGCCGCGCACATAGGGCGGGGCGTCGGGCAGCGGGGTGGCGGGGGTGACGCCGCGGATCTCGCGGACCGCGCCCACGGGCACGCAATAGGTCTGGGTTCCGACCTCGAACGACAGGATCTGCAGTTCCTGGCCGGCCGTGTAAGCCACGTTCCTGGACATCGGCGGGTCGCCTTCAAGCTTGTCGTCGCCCGTTCTGGGCGCCGTCTTGGCCTCACCMTCGCGCGGAAAGGTGAATAAATCCGCCTCGAATTCAACGATTTGAGTCCCAGGACGCCCGGCGAAGCTGACGGCCCCGTTCAGCCTGCGTTCAGCCGCCGGGGACGAGGATGGGTCCCAAGATGGAGACGGACCTGTCGGGACGCCTCTCCAGAGAGGACACGAGCGTCATGAACCGCAAACTGAAGACCATCATCGGCCGGACGACGGCCGGCGTCGCCGCCCTGGCCCTGGTGGCCGGCGCGACCGCCGCCTCGGCTCAAGGCTACCGCTACGGCGGCTACTACGGCCATGGCCACGGCCACCACGACAACGACGCGGGCGTCGCCATCGCCGCCGGCGTCGTCGGCCTGGCCCTGGGCGCGGCGATCGCGGGGAACCACAACGACCACTATCGCAGCGGCTACAGCTACGGCTACGCCCCGCCGCCGCCCCCGCCGCGCTACTACGGCGGCTACGCCCCGCGCCCGTACGGCTATGGCTACGGCCGCGACTGCTGGACCACGCGGGAGTACGATCCGTATCGCGACGCGGTCTATTCGCGGACGGTCTGCCGGTAACGGCTGATCGATCTGGAAACGAAGACGCCCCGGGTTCGCACCCGGGGCGTTTTGGTTTTTTGGGCTCCCCCATTTCCGCTCATCCCGGCGAATGCCGGGACCCAGATGGAATGGCGGTGTGGCTGACGCCAAGAACGCTGAGCTCTTCCAGCCCATCACCCAGCTATGGGATCTGGGTCCCGGCATTCGCCGGGATGACCGGTGTTTGAGATGAGGGCTGGATCAGCCCTGCGCCGCCCGCAGCCGCTCCAGGTACTGCGGGTGGAGTTCCTGGTTGGCCGCCAGGATCGAGGCGCCGTCGACGGGATTGCCGTGTTCCTCGATCGTGGTGACCTTGCCGCCGCTCTCGGTGACCATCAGCACGCCGGCCGCCACGTCCCACGGCTTGAGGTTCCGCTCCCAGAAGCCGTCGAAGCGGCCGGCGGCCACCCAGGCCAGGTCCAGCGAGGCCGCGCCGAAGCGCCGCACGCCCGAGACCTTCTGGCTGATCTGGTGCAGCTCCTTCAGGAACTGGGCGTGGCCGGGCTTGCCCAGGAACGGGATGCCGGTGGCGATCAGGCTTTCGTCCAGGTGGCGACGGGCGGCGACGCGCAGGCGCTTCTCGGCGCCCAGGAACGCGCCCTTGCCCTTTTCGACCCAGAACAGGTCATTGGTGATGGGGTTGTAGGTGACGCCGGCCACCACCTCGCCCTCGCGCTGCAGGGCGATGTTGACGGCGAAGTGCGGGATGCCGTGCAGGAAGTTGGTGGTGCCGTCCAGCGGATCGACGATCCAGGTGTGGGTCTTGTCGGTGCCTTCGACCAGGCCACGCTCCTCGCCCAGGAAGCCGTAGCCGGGGCGGGCCTTTTCCAGGATCTCGAAGATCACCTGCTCGGCCTTCTGGTCGGCGGCGGTGACGAAGTCTGCGGGACCTTTCTTGGACACCTGCAGTTCGGTGACTTCGCCGAAGTCACGGGCCAGGCCGCGGGCCGCCTTGCGAGCGGCGTCGATCATCACGTTCAGGAGGGCGGAAGCGGTGGCCAATCTGGGTGTCCTTCAAAGGTCCCCCTACGCAGCGTCATGAGGATGACGGCGGGGGATATGCGTGCGGGCGGATAGAAAGATCGGGAAAGTGGGCGCGATACCTAGTCGCGTAGGCCGCCGAAAGCAAGGCGAGGGGATTTTGTCGCGGGCTAGTCGGTCGGCCGTTGGCTTCGTCGGAGAACGTGGCCGACCACCCAGGCGATCACGCCCAGGGCCGTCAGGGCGAGCGCCAGGACCAGTCCGACGACGATCCAGGTCGCGACGCGGTTGATGTCCTGCGGCGCGGCGTCGGCGGTTCCAGGCGGCATCTTGACGGTCACCTGAACCGTGAAGAGCGGGACGATCAAATAGAAGATCACGCCCAGCGCCAGAAAGGCCAGGAGGGCAAGTTTCCATTTGGCTCGCATGGCTTCTGTCTCCCCCGAGGCGCGAGGGACAGCTTGGCCAGCTTCACGCCGTTCGACAACCGTCGGCGGACTTTTCACGCCGCCATGTCACATCCATGACGCCTGTCTCGTCCTGTCCCTGAACAACGGAGGGCGAGTGCGATGCGTTGGGTGAAATGGATTCTGCCGGCGATCCTGGCGGTCAACGGCGCGGTGATGATGCTGGTCCCGGCCTGGTGGTATCCGCGCGTGCCGGGGGTGATCGAGACCGGGGCGTTCAACGACCACTTCGTGCGCGACATCGGGGCGGCGTTCCTGGCCTGCGCTCTGGCCATGGGCTGGGCGCTGAAGGACCCGGCGCGGGGGCTGGGCGTGGCCGTCGCCTCGGCGACCTTCCTGTGCCTGCACGCGATGATCCACCTGATCACGCCCTTCTGCGGGACCAGCCTGCCCTGGCCGCTGCTGGCGCGGGATTTCCCGGGCGTGTTCCTGCCGGCGATCCTCAGCGTCCTGGTGGTGCGCTCGTGCCGGCGCCGCGCCGCCAAGGCGGAGGGCTGAGCCATGCTGACCTGGCTGATGCTGAACGCGGTGCGCCGCCTGGAGCGCCGCTACGACTACGACGCCAGCTATATCCGCGCCCTGGCGGCGGCCAGCCCCAAGGCGCTGATGGCCTTCTCGGGCGTCGGACGGCTGCAAGGCTTTCGCGAGGGGGCTCCGCCCGAGGCGATCGCCGCGGCGGCCCTGGCCGGCACGCTGAACGAGGACTGCGGCCCCTGCACCCAGATCGTCGTGCGCCAGGCCGAGGAACGGGGCGTCCCGCCCGCGATCCTGGCGGCGATTCTGTCCGGCGACGGCGAGGCCATGGGGCCGGACGCGGGCCTGGCCTTCGGCTTCGCCCGCGCCAGCCTGGCCCGCGACCTGGAAAGCAGCGACGACCTGCGCGACGAGGTCGTGGCGCGCTGGGGCCAAAAGGGCCTGGCCGCCATCGCCCTGGCTTTGGCGACGGCGCGGGTCTATCCGACGGTGAAATACGCGCTGGGCTATGGCAAGGCCTGTTCCAAGGTCACGGTCGGCGGGCGCGCGGTGGCGGTGCGGGCATGAGCGACTTCTCGAGCAAGGACGGGGATACGATCTTCGAGGACCGGCGCGGGGCGATGACCGGCCTGGCCTATCGCATGCTGGGTTCGCGGGCGGACGCCGAGGACGTGGTGCAGGACGCCTGGATCCGCTGGCGCGGCGTCGAGCCCGGCGAGGTCTCCAATCCGGCCGGCTTCCTGAACAAGGTGGTCACCCGCCTGTGCCTGGACCGGCTGAAGTCGGCCCGCGCTCGGCGCGAGGTCTATGTCGGCGAATGGCTGCCCGAGCCGGTGGTCGACGACGACCACGAGCGTCTGGGCGAGGACCTGTCGGTGGCCTTCCTGCTGACCCTGGAGCGGCTGACCCCGCTGGAGCGCGCCGCCTTCCTGCTGCACGACGTGTTCGACGTCCCCTTCGCCGAGGTCGCCCGCACCCTGGGCCGGGGCGAAGCGGCCTGCCGTCAGCTGGCCGCCCGAGCCCGTGAGCACGTCAAGGCCGGCAAGCCCCGCTACCACCCCAGCGCCGAGGAGGAGCAGCGCCTGACGGGCGCCTTCCTGACCGCCGCCCTGACCGGCGACGAGGGCCTGCTGCGCGGCGTCCTGGCCCAGGACGTGGTCATGCATTCGGACGGCGGCGGCATCGCCAAGGCGACGATGAACCCGGTCTTCGGCCTGGAGAAGGCGATCCGCCTGGTGATGGGCATCAAGAAGAAATGGCCGCCGCCCGAGGGCACGAGCGCCCGCCTGGCGCGGATCAACGGCGCGCCCGGCATCGTGTTCAGCCACGACGGCGTGGTTTTCCAGACCATGGGCCTGGAGATCGTCGACGGCCGCATCGCCGCCGTCTACACGATGCGGAACCCGGAGAAGCTGGCGCGGCTGAACAGCTAGGGAAGCGCGACCTTCGGCAGGGTGTCCCGGGTCTCGCAGGCCACGCGGCCCGCGCCGCCGGCGGCGCCCTTGATGTCCTCGATCTTCTCGCCCTTGCGCCAGCCCTTGGGCAGGCCCTGGTCGCCGTTGAAGTCCATGCCCAGGTCGATCCACTTGTCGGCGGCGCAGTCCAGGGCGAACAGCAAGATCGGGCCCTTGCCGCCCGGCCACCCCTTGTAGGGGCCGTTGGGCCGGCCCTCGGCGATGCGCAGCACCACCAGGCCGGACGTCTCGTCCACCCGCAGGAAGTCCGCGTCGTAGAAGGTCTTCGCCTCGCCGGGCGAGGGCTTCCAGTTCTCGGCCCAGGTCATCGTGGCGGCGGTCGCCGCCAGGCCCAGGGCCGCTACGCCAAGCAAACACAGACCAAGCCGCCGCATGGGCGTCCTCCCCGTATTTTATCGTTGGGAGGACGCTACGCCCGTCAAGCTTGAGCGGCAAGTTCCGCGAACAGCGTTACGCGGTGCGCGCGGCAAGCCCTTCGGCGATGGCGGCGTTGAGCGCGGCGACCCCGGCGGCCGGACCGCCCGGATGCTTCCAGACCCCGGCCGAGACGGCCAGGAAGTCGGCGCCGGCCGTCGCCAGGTCGGCGGCGTTGTCGGCGGTGATCCCACCGATCGCCACCGAGGGGACCTCCATCGTCTCCTGCCAGATCGACAGAATCTCGGGATCGGCGGTGGTCGGGGCGTCCTTGGTCGTGGTCGGGAAGAAGGCCCCGAAGGCCACGTAGTCGGCGCCGGCCTCGGCGGCCTCCATGGCCAGGTGGCGGCTGTCGTGGCAGGTGACGCCGATCATCGCGCCCTGGCCCATGATCTTGCGGGCCTCCTTGTAGGGCGTGTCGCTCTGGCCCACGTGGACGCCGTCGCAGCCCAGCCGTGCGGCCAGGTCGGGACGGTCGTTGAGGATCACCGCGACGTCGCGCGCGCGGGCGATCGGGCTCAGCGCTTGCACGGCGGCGGCGATCACCTCGTCCGGGGCGTCCTTCAGGCGGATCTGCAGCGCGGCCACGTCGCCGGCGTCGAGCGCCGCGGCCAGGTCGCGGCCGAAGGCGGCCAGGTCGTCGAGGGCCGGCGGGGTGATCAGATAGAGGCGGCAGTCGGTCATGGGGTGCGGATTACGCCGATTTGGGCCGGGGGGCGAGGGGCGGGCTATGGCTGGGGATAGGCGCATGCGCCTGTCCCCGCTCCTCGTTCACTTTGTCGCACTGCGAGTCAGTTGCAAAAGTTCCACGCCTCCGCTACATGAGAATGACAATCATTCGGCGGGGCCTGTCTCCCTTGTACGTCTGCAACTGTAACGGCATCCGCGAGCGCGAGGTCCGCGCCGCCATCGAGGCGGGCGCCACCCGTCCGGCCGAAGTGTTCCGCCACAAGGGCTGCCAGGCCCAGTGCGCCAAGTGCGTCTGCGAGATGCGCCAGATGATCCAGGACAGCCGCGAGGCCCTGGCCTTCGCCGCCGAATAGGTTCTCGTTCCGCTCATCCCGGCGAATGCCGGGACCCAGATGGAATGACTTTGAGCCTGACGCCATGAGCGCCGCGCTCTTTCCAATCAGCCTCTCCGCCTTTGGATCTGGATCCCGGCATTCGCCGGGATGAGCGGATTTTGGGGCATTTTCCGCTCACGCGAAGCAGTCTCACGCTTTTCCGTGAGGCTGAGAAACACTTGCAGACATAGCGGTTGAAGCAACCCAGGCGATAGATCAGGGTCCGTCAGAATTCGAATCTGAGGAGGCCCGCCATGCAAGGCGATCCCGGCATCATCCGGCTCTTGAACGCGGTGCTCACCAACGAGCTGACGGCGGTGAACCAGTACTTCCTGCACGCGCGGATGTACGACAACTGGGGCTTCAAGCGCCTGGGCAAGATCACCTACGACGAGTCGATCGGCGAGATGAAACACGCCGACAAGCTGATCAACCGCATCCTGTTCCTGGAAGGCCTCCCCAACCTGCAGGACCTGCACAAGCTGAAGATCGGCGAGACCGTGCCCGAGTGCCTGGCCAGCGACCTGCAGGTCGAGCTGGGCGGCCGCGAGACCCTGATCCCCGGCATCATCCAGTGCGAACAGGCCCGCGACTATGTCAGCCGCGAACTGCTGCGCGAGATCCTCAGCGACACCGAGGAGCACATCGACTTCCTCGAGATGCAGCTGGGCCTGGTCAAGTCGCTGGGCGAGCAGAACTACCTGCAGAGCGCCGTGGGCGAGCTGCCGGCTTAGGAACTCCGTTTGGGGACACGCGCAAGCGCGTGTCCCCGGCCGCGCCTTAGAAATCCCGCACCATGAACACCCGCGCGGCCTCGTCCAGTCCGCGCGCCAGGTGCTCCGCCCGGATCGCCAGCATCCCCGGCGTCAGGGCCTGCACCTTCACGAACCCCAGCCGCCGATAGTACGGCGCGTTCCACGGGACCTCGCGGAAGGTCGACAGCGACAGGCCGGTCAGCCCCGTCGCCCGCGCCAGCCGGGCGACCTCGTCGAGCAGAGCCGCGCMGATCCGCCGGCCAGCGAAGGCCGGCAGCACGTCGATCTGCTCGACATAGGCCCACTCCTCGACCGGCCGGAACATCACGAAGCCCACGACCTCGCCGCCCTCGACGGCCATCACCAGGCCGCCGCTCTCGATCCGCGACGCCAGCACCGAAGCCGGGCTGGGCTCGTCCGCCGCCAGGGCGTCCAGCAGCCCGACGAACCGCTGGGCCGAGGCGCGTTCGAGGGCGCGGATCGTCTCGATCTCGTCGGGCCGGGCGGGGCGGAAATCGACCATGGCGGGCTCACAAACCGTTCCACCGCCTTGGAACCAAGGTCCAGCTAGGCGTGTTACAAGCATGTTTAGCGAGGAGTACCGCCATGCACATCCCGAACGGCCGATCCCACGGGAGGCGGACTCACGCCGGTCGCGAGTCGTTCGAGATGGACGCCAAGGCCGACACCGCCGTTTCGGCCGGCACGCAGCTCGCCATCGGTCTGGCCCTGGCCGGCGGGGCGATCCTGGCCTCGACCCTGCTGGGCCGCCGCCACGAGCGGATGATCGACGACGAGGAGTACGCGGTCGGCTACGCCGAGATGCACGAGCCGGTCGCCCATCAGCCCAAGGCCCTGACCAGCCTGATCCTGCCGCCGCTGTTCATCGCCATGACCCTTTCGGGGCTGCGCATCTGGAACGCGCCCTCCAGCCCCACACGCACCCGGGCTCTCACCCTCTGGAGCCTGGTCCAGGGCTTCAACGCCCTCTGGCTGGCCCTCGGCGCCAAGCGCGTCGGGGGACAGCTTGGCGCCGCGACCGCGTCCCTGGCCGCCTCGGGCGCCTACGCCCTGCAGGCCCGCAAGCTGGTGGCTCCGGCCTCGGGCCTCTCCAGCCCCTATCTGGGCTGGCTGGGCTTCGCCAACGCCCTGACCGAAGAGCTGTGGAAGCGTCCGCGCCGCGTGACGGTCCATTAGAAAACGCCGTTCAGCGGCCGTTCAGGCGGCCAAGCTTTAGCTTCCCTCAAGTCACGGTTTGGGGAGCTTTCACATGCGTCGTCTTTGGGTCCTGGGAGCCGCCGTCGCGGTCGCCGCGCTGGCCGGCTGCGCCACCATGAGCAAGGAGGCCTGCCTGCAGGGCGACTGGGTCGGCGTCGGGTTCAGGGACGGCGAGGCCGGTCGCCCGCAGAGCCGCCTGGACGACCACGCCAAGGCCTGCGCCAAGGCCGGGGTGGTCCCCGAGGCCGCACCCTATTTCCAGGCCCGCGACCAGGGGCTGAAGCTCTACTGCACCCAGGATCGCGGGTTCGGCGAGGGACGCGAGGGGAACAGCTACCATGGCGTCTGCCCGCCAGGACCCGAGCGCGGCTTCCTGGTGGGGTATGCCGACGGCCAGCTGGTCCACGCCGCCGTCTCGCGGCTGAGCCAGGCGGAGTCGGACCGCGACAGCGCCGACCATCGGGCCGAGAAACGCGACCGCGAGGCGCGCGGGGTCGAGGACGAGCTGACGAACCCCAAGCTGAACGACGAGCAGAAGCGCGAGCTGCGCGATCGCCTCAATCGCCTGCGGTCAGAACGCCGCCAGGCCGTCGAGGACGGCCGCCGGGCCGAGTGGGCCGCTCGCGACGCCGAGCGCGAGGTCGACGACCTGCACCACCGGTTCGGGCCGAGGTATGGGAACTGGTGAGGGGCGGTCAGCGGATCCCCAGCACCCGGTCCAGGCTCCACTTGCCGCCGCCCTTGGCCACCAGGAACAGCAGGATCGCGGCCCAGGACAGGTGGGTGCTCCAGGCGTCGGGATAGACGAACACCTCGATCACCAGGGTCATGCCCAGGAAGGCCAGGGCCGAGAGCCGGGTGAACAGGCCCAGCACCAGCAGGATCGAGAACAGGTGCTCGCTGTAGGTCGCCAGGTGGGCGGCGATGTCCGAGGGGATCAGCGGCAGGCGGTATTCGTCGGCGAACAGCGAATAGGTCCCGTCGGTGATGTGCAGGATCCCGTCGACCTTGGTGCGTCCGGACAGGAAGAACACCGAGGCGATGCCCAGGCGCGCCACCAGGGTCAGCACCCCGTCGGGCAGGGCGCGGTGGGCCAGGGCGGCCAGGCGGTCGAGCGGGCGGCTCCAGGGGCGCGCGGCGGCGGGGACGAGCATCTGGTCGGTCACGCGGGGTCTCCGAGGTCGAGGCCGACGAACACGCCGTCGGCGATGAGGGCGGCGAAAAGGGCGGCGAGGTCGGCGGCCGGGTCGGCTTCAGCGGCGGCGGTGATCGCCTCGCCCAGGGGCGCGCCGTCCGCGGCGGCGACCAGGAAGGCGTGGCCGGCGCGGTCGAGCAGGCGGGCCGTCACGGCGTCGTGGGGACGGACGATCAGCACGGCCTGCGGGTCGTCCACGAGCTCCATCTCGCCGGGCTCAGGTTCGCGGGCCGCCAACCACAGGCCGGGCAGGCCGCTGTCGAACCCGGCGAAGGCTAGGCTGGGGTGCAAGCGCGGCCGGGCGGCGGCCAGGGCTTCCGGCGGCAGGGCGAAGGCCTCGGCGGCCAGCGGTTCGGCCTCGGGCGCGAACAGGGCGGTGGTCCACATCCGGTCCATTTGGGCCATGGCCGGCAGATAGGGCAGGTCGTCGGCCGGCGGGAAGCGGGCCAGCCAGTCCGGGAAGGCCGCGCCATAGGCCAGCAGGGCGGCGCTCCTCGGCGGATTGTCGCGGACGAACAGGGCGGCGGCCGCGCGGAACCAGTCGTCGCCGACCAGGCTGGCCACGGTCGGGAAGTTGGCGGCCATGGCGTCGACGCAGCCCTTGGCGATCGTGTTGCGATAGACGGCCAGGCCGGCGGGATCGGTCTCGCCCTCCGGCAGCCAGCCGGCGATCGGGGCGGCCGTGCGCTCGGCGAGGGCGGCCGCGAAGGCGTCCTGGAAGCGGCCCAGCTCAGACATGGGCCGGCTCGCGCTGGGTCAGAACGCCGTGCGCACGGTTGCGTTCGGCCATGAGGACCTCGAAGGCCGGAATGTCGTCGTCGCGTTCGATCAGGGTGGGGCGCGGGCCGACGCGGTCGACCAGGCGGCGATAGAGGGCCCAGACGGGCTCGGCGATCGGCGCGCCGTGGGTGTCGATCAGCAGGGCCGAGCCGCCTTCATCAGCGCCGTGGCCGGCCAGGTGGATCTCGCCGATCGCTTCGGCGGGCAGGGCGTCCAGATAGGTCTCGGCGGCGTAGCCCAGGTTGCTGGCGCTGACGAACACGTTGTTGACGTCGACCAGCAGGCCGCAGCCGGTGCGGCGGGTCAGTTCGACCAGGAAGTCGGTCTCGTCCAGCTCATGGCCGGTCAGCGGCAGGTACAGCGACGGGTTCTCGACCAGGATCGTCCGTCCAAGGACGTCCTGGGTGCGGCCGATGTTGGTGGCGATGCGGTCGAGGGCGGCGTGGGTGCGGGGGAAGGGCAGGAGGTCGGGCTGGTGGACGCCGCGCCAGGCGCTCCAGGCCAGGTGCTCGGACACCACGAACGGCTCGAACCGGTCGGCCAGGGCCTTCAGGGCCAGGAGGTGGCCGAGGTCGGGATCGGCGTCGGCCGCCAAAGACAGGCCCACGCCGTGCAGCGACAGCGGGCGCGTCTCGCGGACCGCCTCCAGCCGGCGCAGCCGGGGCCCGCCGGCGGCCATGTAGTTCTCGGGATGGACCTCGAACCACAGGCCCTCGGCGTCGGCCGCGAGCGCGTCGTCATAGTGCTGCGGTTTCAGGCCGAGGCCGGCGGTGGGGGACATCGGGAGGGTCCGAGAGCAGGAACGGCGGGAGCGTCGTCCGGGGCGGTTAAGGGGGGATCCCCGGACGACGCGGCTGATCCGCGGGCTTACGCCTTCGGCGGGGTCAGCGAGCCCATGCCGGTCGGGGTCTTGATGGTCACGCAGGTGCCCTTGGCGACCTTCTTCCAGGCGTCGGCCTGGTAGTCGACCTTCGAGGTGCCCGCGCACGAGGTGCCGGCGCCGGCCTTGCAGTCGTTCTGGCCGGCCTTGGCCACGCCGTAGCACTTTTCCATTTCGGGCTTGGCCGGCTTCATGTCGTCGCGGGCCATGGCGGCGCCGGCGCTCAGGGCGAACACGGCGGCGAGGGCGAGGGCGGGAGTGCGTTGCACGGTACGGGTCATGGGGGGACGTTTCCTTCGTCTGGTCCGACCGCGCCCGGCGCCGATCGTCGGCCCGTCCTGCGCGGTCATGGAGGAGTTACGGACGGGTGCGGCGAAAGGTTACACCGGTATCCGAACAAAAACGCGGCGGCCAAAATCGGGGCGTGAAGATCACCGGGCCCGGTTCCCGCGCGCCCCTGCTTCCCGGTTCGGGCGACGCGGTGTAACCATCGGCCCGTCTCGCGCGAACAAGGGGGAGGCGTGACGGAAACCGAGGCCGCCCTGAAGGCGCTGATGCTGCTGGGCCTGGACGGCGACGCCCCGGCCTATCGGCTGTTGCTGTCTCAACTCGGTGGCCGGCTCCGCGTCTATTTCGAACGCCGCATGCGCGACGCTCCTGGCGATGTGGAGGACCTGGTGCAAGAGACCCTGCTGGCGGTGCATACGCGGCGCGCGACCTATGATCGCGCCCAGCCGTTCACCCCCTGGGCCTTCGCCCTGGCGCGCTACAAGCTGATCGACCACTGGCGGCGGCGGAAGGTGCGGGTGACCCTGCCGATCGACGACTATGTCGAGGTCCTGGCCGCCTACGCCCCCGAGCCCGGCTCGGCCATGGACCTGGACCGCGCCCTGGAGACCCTGCCCGAGCGCCAGCGCGAGCTGGTGCGCGCCGTCAAGATCGAGGGCCTGAGCCTGGCCGAGGCCGGCGACCGGACCGGCGTCTCGGAAGGCGCGGCCAAGGTCGCCCTGCACCGGGCGCTCAAGGCGCTGGGAGAAAGGATGCGTGGCCGTGCGGACGGATGATCTGATCGATCAGCTGGCGGCCGACCCGCGCGCCATCCCGGCGGGCGCGGTGCAGCGCCGCTTCCTCGGCCTGGCCGTGGCCGCCGCCCTGGCGGCCCTCGTCATGGTGCTGGCCTGGCTGGGCACGCGGCAGGACCTGGCCCAGGCCATGACCGGCCGGATGTTCTGGATGAAGGCGACCTATACCGGCCTGCTGGGCCTGGCCGGCTTCTGGGCGCTGGAGCGCCTGGCCCGGCCCGAGGGCGTTCCGAGGAAGGCGCTGCTGTTCGGGGCCCTGGTGCTGGCGCTGTTCGTCGGCCTGGGCTTCGGCCAATGGCTGGCGGCCGATTGGGAGCACCGCCGGTCGATGATGATGGGCGGATCGTGGAAGGTCTGCTTCCGCTACATCCTCACCCTGGCCCTGCCGGGTCTGGCGGCGACCCTGGTCGTGCTGCGCGGCATGGCCCCGACCCGTCCGACCCTGACCGGCTTCGCGGCAGGCGCCTTCGCCGGCGGCGTGGCGGCCACGGTCTACGGCCTGCACTGCGGCGAGAGCACGATGGTGTTCGTGGGCACCTGGTACACCCTGGGCGTGCTGGGCACGGGCGTGCTGGGGGCGGTGATCGGTCGCTGGATGCTGCGGTGGTGAAATGAAGAAGGGCCGCATGGCTTTCGCCGTGCGACCCCTCATCCGACGGCTTGCGCCGACACCTTCTCCCGCAAGGGGAGAAGGAAGAAAGACCCTTAGTCCTTCGCGCGTTCCTGGTACGAACCGTCTTCCGTCAGGATGATCACCTTGGTGCCGGCCGAGATGTACGGCGGGACCATGGTGCGCACGCCGTTGCTGAGCATGGCGGGCTTGTACGACGACGAGGCGGTCTGGCCCTTCACCGACGGTTCGGTGTCGACGATCTCCAGCACCACGGTGCGCGGCAGTTCCAGGGCGATCGGCACGTCGTTGTGGGTCGACAGGGCGACGGTCATGCCTTCCTGCAGATAGGCGCCCAGGTCGCCGACCACTTCTTCCGTCGCCACGAGCTGGTCGTAGCTCTCCGGGTTCATGAAGTGATAGCCCTCGCCGTCCTGGTACAGGAAGGTGTGGTTGCGCTGGTCGACGAAGGCGCGCTCGACCTGCTCGGTCGTGCGGTAGCGTTCCGACACCTTCACGCCGTCCGAGATGCGGCGCATGTTCAGCTGGGTGACCGGCGTGCCCTTGCCGGGGTGGATGTTTTCGGCGTTGAGGACCACGTAGAGCTTGCCGTCCATATCGACGACGGAACCCTTCCTCAGCGAGCTGGCGGCGACTTTAGTCACGAGTACGTCCTTGATCCCGCGGCGGCCTTAAGCCGCGCGAATTTGCGTTGGATATCGCCCTCCTATAGCGATCCTCGCCAAGTTCGCCACCCCGAGCAGAGCGTTTCCCTTGTCGACAGCCTCTCCTTCGCCCTGGTGGCGGCCCGAAAACCACGCCGACCGACGGCCGTTCCTGCTGGCGCGCAACCGGATCAAGGCCGCGTTCCGCGCCTGGTTCGCCGAGCGCGACTTCCTGGAGGTCGAGACCGCGGCCCTGCAGGTCTCGCCCGGCAACGAGGCGCACCTGCACGCCTTCGAGACGGCGGCCCTGACCCTTTCGGGCGAAAGCGCGCCGCTCTACCTGCACACCTCGCCGGAGTTCTCGTGCAAGAAGTTGCTGGCGGCGGGCGAGCGGCGGATCTTCGATTTCGGCAAGGTCTGGCGCAACCGCGAGCGCGGGGCGCTGCACCATCCGGAGTTCACCATGCTGGAATGGTACCGGGCGGGCGAGCCGTACCAGGTCCTGATGGACGACTGCGCGGCCCTGCTGGCTTTGGCGGCGGAAACAGCCGGAACCCTCGAATTCCGCTTCCGGGGCCTCTCGTGCGACCCGTTCGCCGCGCCGGAGCGGGTGACGGTGGCTGAGGCGTTCCAGCGCCATGCGGGCGTCGACCTGCTGGCCTCGATCGACGCTGCGGGGGCGACCGACCGCGACGCCCTGGCCGCCTCGGCGAAGGCGGCCGGGATCCGTGTCGCCGACGACGACACCTGGGCCGACGTGTTCAGCCGGGTGATCGTCGAGAAGGTCGAGCCGAACCTAGGCGTCGGCCGGGCGGTGATCCTCTGCGAATACCCGACCGCCGAGGCGGCCCTGGCCAGGCCCAAGCCCGGCGATCCGCGCGTGGCCGAACGGTTCGAGCTCTATGCCTGCGGCGTCGAGCTGGCCAACGCCTTCGGCGAGCTGACCGACGCGGGCGAGCAGCGCCGCCGCTTCGAGGCCGAGATGGACGAGAAGGCCCGGGTCTATGGCGAGCGCTATCCGCTGGACGAGGACTTCCTGGCGGCGCTGGCGATCATGCCCGAAGCCTCGGGCTCGGCCCTGGGCTTCGACCGCCTGGTGATGCTGGCGGCGGGGGCGTCGCGGGTGGACCAGGTGCTGTGGACGCCGGTGGCGGGGTAGACCCGTCAGCGGGCCGCATTGCGTCCCCCGCCTAAACCCGCCATATCCCCCGCCTCATGACCGCCGCCCGCACCCTCCGCAGCGCCGCCGCCCTGGCTGAAGCCGGGCTGATCGCGCCCGAGCGTCTGCCCGCGCTCGAGGCGGTGGCGGCGCGCTATGCGGTGGCGATCACCCCGGCCATGGCCGAGTTGATCGACCCGGCCAACGAGAGCGATCCGATCGCCCGCCAGTTCCTGCCCCAGGCCGCCGAGCTGGCCGAGAATCCCGGCGAGGTCGCCGACCCGATCGGCGACGAGGTCCACAGCCCGGTCGAGGGGATCGTCCACCGCTATCCCGACCGCGTGCTGCTGAAGCCCACCCACACCTGCGCGGTCTATTGCCGGTTCTGTTTCCGCCGCGAGGTGGTGGGGCCCGACGGCGCCTCGAACCTGACGCCCGAGCAGCTGGACGCGGCCTTCGCCTACATCGCCGGCCGCCCGGAGATCTGGGAGGTGATCGTCACCGGCGGCGACCCGCTGGTGCTGTCGCCGCGCCGGCTGCGCGACCTGTCCGAGCGACTGGCGGCGATCGACCACGTCAAGGTCGTGCGCTTCCACACCCGCGTGCCGGCCGTCGATCCGGAGGCGGTGACCGACGAGGTCGTGGCCGCCCTGAAGGCCAGCGGCAAGACGGTCTATGTGGCCCTGCACGCCAACCATGTCCGCGAGCTGACGCCGGCGGCCCGCGCGGCCTGCGCGCGGATCATCGACGCCGGCGTGCCGATGCTGAGCCAGACGGTGCTGCTGAAGCGCGTCAACGACGATCCCGAGACCCTGGGCGCCCTGATGCGCGGCTTCGTCGAGACCCGCATCCGCCCCTACTACCTGCACCATGGCGACCACGCCCCCGGCACCGCGCACCTGCGCACCACGGTGGAGGAAGGCCGCGCCCTGATGCGCGCCATCCGCGGCCGGTTCTCGGGCCTGTGCCAGCCGACCTACGTGCTCGACATCCCCGACGGCCACGGCAAGGTCCCGATCGGCCCGGACTACCTGGCCGTGGACGGCGAGGTCGAGGACCCGAACGGCGGCGCGCACGCCTATCCGCCGGTCAAACCGGCCTGACGTCCGGCTGATTTCCGAACCTTCCGGCCCGCGATGTGTTTGGCGTACKCCGGCCGATCTGTGGGGAGCCGGAATCGTCGGAGTCCGCCGTGTCGAGGCCCATCAATCCGCCGCCCGCGTCCGGTGCAGGCGGTCGTGAACTGCCCGCTTATGTCAGCAACGGCCTGATCGGCCTGCGCGTGCGCGGCCAGCCCTTGCAGGCGGGCATGACGATCGTCAGCGGCTATGCGGGCGAGGACCCCGAGCGGCGGATCGAGGGCGCGACGCCCGCGCCCTATCCCCTGGCGGGCGACATCGCCGTCGACGGGGCCTGGCTGTCGGACCAGCCGCATCAGGTCGCCGATCTGGAGCAGGCCTACGACTTCGCCACGGGCGAACTGACCAGCCGCTTCGTGTTCCAGGCCGGCGAGCGCCGCCTGACCTGCACGGTGCTGACCTTCGCCAGCCGCGAGGATCCGACCCTGGTCTGCCAGGAGACCGTGATCGAGGTCGACGGCGCCTGCGACCTGCAGGTCCGGGCGGGCGTCGAGACCGCCGGCGTTCTGGGCCGGGCGCTGCGGTTCCTGCGCGACACGCCGGGCGAGGGGAAGGCCGATGTCGACGGCGCCCTGCTGTGGGAATCGGCCGGCGGCCTGTGTCGCCTGGGCCTGGCCTATGTCACCGAGATCGCCGGCGGCGCGGCGGCGGACGCCGAGCCGGCGCGTCCTGCCCTCGACGGCAAGGGGCTGATCACCACCTACGCCTTCCGCGCCGGGGCGCGGACCCGCTATCATCTGCGCCAGATCACCAGCCTCGTCCCCAGCGCCATGCACGGCCGCCCGGACGAGCAGGCGGGACGGATGGCGGCCAAGGCCCGGCACGACGGCTTCGACGCCATCCGCGCCGAGAACAAGGCGGCCTGGGGCGAGCTCTGGAAGGGGCGGGTGCGGCTGGTGGGAGCCGACGACCGCTGGCAGGCGATGGCCGATGCGGCCTTCTTCTACCTGAACACCTCGGTCCACGCCTCGTCTTGCGCCTCGACCTCGATCTTCGGTTTGGCCACCTGGCACGACTATCACTACTATTACGGCCACGTGATGTGGGACATCGAGGCCTTCGCTGCGCCGGTCCTGACCCTGGTCCAGCCCCAGGCGGCGCACGCCCTTCTGGACTACCGCTTCCGCAACCTGCAGGCCGCCCGGACCAACGCCCAGCTGATGGGCCGCCAGGGCGCGCAGTTCCCCTGGGAGAGCTCGCCGTCGAAGGGGGAGGAGGCCGCGCCCCTGCCGGGCACGGCGTGCTGGCACGAGGATCACGTCTCGCTGGACGTGGCGCGGGCCTTCGCCCTGTTCGCCGACGCCACCGGCGAGGGCGAGTTCCGGCGCGAGAAGGCCTGGCCGGTCCTGGCCGGCGTCGCCGAATGGATCGCCTCGCGGGTCCGCAAGACCGCCGACGGCTACGAGATCCGCGCCTCCATGGGCATCGCCGAGCGCGAGCAGCCGGTCGACAACGCCGCCTTCACCAACATGGCCGCCGTGGTGGTGCTGACCGACGCGATCCGGATCGGCGAGCGCCTGGGGCGGTCGGTCGATCCGCTCTGGCGGGCCGTGGCCGAGGGCATGGTGCTGCCGCGTCGCGACCGGGTGGTGGTCTCGCATGACGGCTATCGCAGGACCGAGGAGAAGGGCGGTACGCCCGACCCGCTTATGGGCGTCTGGCCCTTCGGCTATCGGCTCGACCCGGAAGACGAGCAGGCCACCCTGAAGTTCTATCTCGACCTGGCCGACGCCTATGTCGGCAGCCCGATGCTGTCGGCCCTTTACGGCGCGTGGGCGGCGCGGACCGGCGACCGGGCCCTGGCGTTGAAGCTGCTGGACGAGGGCTACGCCAAGTTCGAGAGCGGCCGCTTCGCCCAGATCCTCGAGTACCGCCCCGACCGGTTCCCGGAGCAGCCCCGCGCCGGTCCGTTCTTCGCCAACATGGGCGGCTTCCTGTCGAGCCTGGTGCTAGGCTTCCCGCGCCTGGAGCCTGGCGAGGGCGAGCCGGATACATGGTCCAAGGCGACGGTGGTCCTGCCAGCGGGCTGGGAGGCCATCGAGATCGACCGGATCTGGGTGCGCGGCCGTCCCATGCGTCTGGAGGCGCGGCATGGCGAGCCGGCGCGGCTGACCCCGGCGGAATGAAAAAGGCCCACAAGGTTCAAGGGGGGCGACCTTGACCATCACGCGCAAGTAGAGGGACATAGGTTTCAATTCTGATTGAGCGTCCGTTGGGGGGACCGCCTTTGCCTTTCGTCGACATGCCGCCAGCGGCCGTCCAGCCCTGTGATCCGGCCGCGCATGCGGCCGCCATCGACAACCTCGAGGACCAGGCCTTCGCGGCCATGAAGGCGGCGACGGAGAAGGTGGCGGAAGCCTCGCGGCGTGGCGCCGTGGGCGCGGCCGGCGACGCCGAGTGGGCGTCCTACAAGAGCCTGCGGGCCCAGGCCGAACAACTGCGCGCCCAGCCGGGCGGGTGTCCGTCCCAGGTCGCCGCCGCCCCCGTCGCCGCGCCCGTAGCGGCGCGTCCCGTGATCGCGCAGGCCGAGGCGCCGGCGGCGCTTGCCACCGAAGCCGCGCCGCCCGTGCGCCGTTTCCGGGCCGAGCTCAGCGTCTTCGAGGCCGATCGCCARCCCAGCTCCGCCTCGCGGCTGAGCATGCGGACGGTCAACGGCCAGGTGATGCAGAACAACTTCACGCGGACGCCCGTTCCCCTGCCGCCGCCGACGACGCCGCCGACCTTTCCCCCGATCGTGCCGAACCAAGGATTCCAACTGCTGTCGGTCGGGCCCGTCCAGGAGGGGGCGCGTCCTTCGGTGAGGAGCTGGTCGTCCGGCGCCGCGCTGTCGATGGACTTCGCGCCCGCCGGCCTGGGCGCGGAGGGATGGCGCTGGACCGCCAGCCTTGAGGGGCTGACCGAGGAGACACGCTCCGACATGGCTCCGGGCGGCGGCTACACCTACACGCCCGGGACGCCGCAATATCGCTGCTTCCTCTCCGGCACGTTCACGGTGGTCTACAGCTGCGGCTACGAGCTGACCACGGGCGTGACATCGAACCAGTACATCCTGCCGACCCAATCGAACAACAGCGGCCCCGGACCCTTCGCCCTTCTCTCCCGCGACAGCGTCCGCCAGACCTCCAAGCGCCTGAACGGCCGGCTCGGCCTGGCGCGCGATTTCGCCCTGGGGTCTCCGATCGGCGGCCTGACGGCCAGTCTGGGCGGCGAGCTCGGCCTGGGCTGGTGGACCCTGGAGGAGCGTGAGAGCGTCGTCGCCGAGGCCAGTTGGGACTTCTATCGCTCGGCCGATGGCCCGACCGCCCTGGTCGGCCTGACAGGGGAACTGGGCGGCCCGGTCTGGAGGACCTCGAACCTGCGCTGGTCGATCCGTTCGGCCGTCGACTACGAAATGTCGGACCTCACCGCCACGGCGCGCGCGAACTATCACTACTTCAGCTTCGACGTCCCTTCGGAGTCGACGGTCCAGAACCTCGACGACCAGTTCACGGGCCGGCTCGGCGCGCGTCTGGACTATTCGCGAGGGCCGATGGGCGCGTTTGTCTCGCTGGAGCGCCGGCGCGACCTGTCGCTGGTCAGCAACGTCTCGGGCCTGGGCGCCGACGGGCGGGCCTCCAAGCGGTTCCTGGACGGTTCGTCGGTCGCGGTCTGGCCGGTGTACAGCTCGCGGCTGACGCTCGGCGTGAACTACGGCTTCTGACGGCCGGGCCGACGGCTCGACGCCAACGAAAAAGGCCTCCCAGGTCGCCCTGGGAGGCCTCTTTTGTGTTCGTTAAAGGGCTTGAGCCTACTCCGCCGCGGCCTTCTTCGCCGCCGCGCCGAACTTGGCGTTCAGTTCGCCGGACGAATAGCGCTTGGCCATGGTCGCGGTCGACAGCGCCTTGATCTTGTCGGCGTGGCCGGCCGAGCCGAACTGCACGAAGCGGTCCTGGCAGACCTGGCGCATGGCTTCCTTGGCGGGCTTGAGATAGGCGCGCGGGTCGAACTCGTGCGGCTTCTCGGTCAGGATCTTGCGGATCGCGCCGGTGATGGCCAGGCGGTTGTCGGTGTCGACATTGACCTTGCGCACGCCGTGCTTGATGCCGCGCTGGATCTCCTCGACCGGCACGCCCCAGGTCTGGGGAATGGCGCCGCCGTACTGGTTGATGATGTCCTGCAGCTCCTGCGGGACCGACGAGGAGCCGTGCATCACCAGGTGGGTGTTGGGCAGGCGCTGGTGGATCTCCTCGATCACGTTCATGGCCAGGACGTCGCCGTCCGGCTTGCGCGTGAACTTGTAGGCCCCGTGGCTGGTGCCCATGGCGATGGCCAGGGCGTCGACGCCGGTGCGCTCGACGAACTCGACCGCCTGGTCGGGATCGGTCAGCAGCTCGTCGTGGCTCAGCACGCCCTCGAAGCCGTGGCCGTCCTCGGCCTCGCCCATGCCGCTTTCCAGCGAGCCCAGCACGCCCAGCTCACCCTCGACCGAGACGCCGCAGCTGTGGGCCATCTCGACCACCTTGCGGGTGACCTCGACATTGTACTCGTAGGTGGCGGGGGTCTTGGCGTCCTCCATCAGCGAGCCGTCCATCATCACCGAGGTGAAGCCGTACTGGATCGCCGTGGCGCAGGTGGCCGGGCCGTTGCCGTGGTCCTGGTGCATGCACACAGGGATGTTGGGATAGATCTCGGCCAGGGCGTCGATCATCCGGGCCAGCATGATGTCGTTGGCGTAGCTCCGCGCGCCGCGCGAGGCCTGGATGATGACCGGGGAGTTGACGGCTTCCGCCGCCTCCATGATCGCCAGGCCCTGTTCCATGTTGTTGATGTTGAAGGCCGGCAGCGCATAGTCATGCTCCGCCGCATGATMCAGCAACTGTCTTAGCGTGATCCTCGCCACGTGGTGTTCTCCTGCAAGCGTGAGTGAATTGGGTCGTTTCTTGTTGTTGGGGCCCGGCGCTGAAGCGCTCTTTGCCCAAGTTTTCCGGACCTCTGTGGTGTCCGTATTTTCGGTTCGGCGCGCCCTCCTGAGACGCGCCGAAGGGTCGTTTCTCCCTAGATCTCCAGAGCGGCGACGCCCGGAAGCGTCTTGCCCTCCATCCATTCCAAGAACGCGCCGCCGGCGGTCGAGACGAAGGTGAAGTCGCCCGACACGCCCGCGTGGTTCAGGGCCGCCACGGTATCACCGCCGCCGGCGACCGCCACGATCTTACCCCCTTTGGCGAGTTTCGCGGCGTGTTTTGCCGCCGAAACCGTCGCTTCGTCGAACGGAGGCACCTCGAAAACGCCCAAAGGGCCGTTCCAGATCAGCGTATTGCTCGATTCCATGGCTTCGATAAGACGCTGGGCGCTCTTGGGGCCGGCGTCCAGGATCAGGTCGTCGGGCTGGACTTCGGAGAGCTCGCGGGTCTCGGCGTCGACGCCGGGGGCGACCTTCTTGGCCACCACCACGTCGATCGGCAGCAGCAGCTCGCAGCCCGACTTCGCGGCCGTCGCGATGATCTCGCGCGCGGTGTCGGCCAGGTCCTTCTCGCAGAGCGATCCGCCCACGTCGTGGCCCTGGGCGAACAGGAAGGTGTTGGCCATGCCGCCGCCGATGGCCAGGCGGTCCAGCTTGGCGACCAGGTTGTTCAGCAGGTCCAGCTTGGTCGAGACCTTGGAGCCGCCGACGATGCCCAGCACGGGCTTCTTCGGATTGCCCAGGGCCGAGTCCAGGGCCTCCAGCTCGCGCTGCATGGCCAGGCCCGGATAGGCCGGCAGGATCTTGGCCAGGCCCTCGGTCGAGGCGTGGGCGCGGTGGGCGGCGCTGAAGGCGTCGTCGACATAGAGGTCGCCGTTGGCGGCCAGGGCCTTGGCGAAATCGGGGTCGTTCTTCTCTTCGCCGGCGTGGAAGCGGACGTTCTCCAGCAGGGCCACGCCGCCGTTCTCCAGGCCGTTGACGACCTTGGCGGCTTCGGGACCGACGCAGTCGCCGGCGAAGGCGACTTCCTGTTCCAAGAGCTTGCCCAGCGGCTCGGCCACGAAGGCCAGGCTCATCTCCGGCACGACCTTGCCCTTGGGGCGGTCGAAGTGGGCCAGCAGGATCACCTTGGCGCCCTGGGTCGACAGGTAGTGGATGGTCGGCAGGGCCGCGCGCAGGCGGGTGTCGTCGGTGATCTTGCCGCCGTCGACGGGCACGTTGAAGTCCACCCGGACCAGGGCGCGCTTGCCGGCGAGATCGGCGGTGTCGAGGGTGCGGAAGGGCATGGGGAAATCCTGTCGACGGACTTGAATACGGTAAGCGGGCAAGGAAAACCCCCGCGCCTCGGAGAGGGCGGGGGTCTGGCAGGCTGTCCTAGAGGAACTTCGCCATCTCGAGAGCGGTGTCGCTCATGCGGGTCGCGAAGCCCCATTCGTTGTCGTACCAGCTGAGCACGCGGACCAGCTTGCCCTCGATGACCTGGGTCTGGGGCAGGGCGGCCGTCGAGCTGGCGGCGATGTGGTTCATGTCGTGCGAGACCAGCGGGTCCTTGGTGGTGAACAGCACGCCGTTCATCGGGCCGTCGGCGGCGGCCTGCAGGGCGGCGTTCACTTCATCGACCGAGGTGTCGCGCGACGGCACGACCTTCAGGTCGATGACCGAGACGTTCGGGGTCGGCACGCGGATGGACGAACCGTCCAGCTTGCCCTTCAGGGCCGGCAGCACCAGGCCCAGGGCCTTGGCGGCGCCGGTCGAGGTGGGGATCATGCTCAGGGCCGCGGCGCGGGCGCGGTAGAGGTCCTTGTGCATGGTGTCCAGCGTGGGCTGGTCGCCGGTGTAGCTGTGGATCGTGGTCATGTAGCCACGCTCGATGCCGGTCAGGTCCTGCAGCACCTTGGCCACCGGGGCCAGGGCGTTGGTGGTGCACGAGCCGTTCGAGACGATGATGTCCTCGGCGGTCAGGGTCTCGTGGTTGACCTTGTAGACGATGGTCTTGTCGGCGCCGTCGGCCGGGGCCGAGACCAGCACGCGCTTGGCGCCGGCTTCCAGGTGCAGGGCGGCCTTGTCGCGAGCGGTGAAGATGCCCGTGCACTCGAACGCGATGTCGACGTTGAGGTCCTTGTGCGGCAGGTCCTTCGGGTCGCGGATGGCCGTGACCTTGATCTTGCCCAGGCCGACGTCGATCCAGTCCTCGCCCGAGGTGACCACGCCGGGGAAGCGGCCGTGCACGCTGTCGTAGCGCAGCAGGTGGGCGTTGGTCTCGACCGGGCCCAGGTCGTTGATGGCGACGACCTCGATGTCGCGGCGCGCATGTTCGGCGATGGAACGCAGGACGAGACGTCCGATCCGGCCGAAGCCGTTGATGGCGACGCGAATGGCCATGAGGTCTTTCTCCTAACGAGCGTTCGGCCGAGGCGACCGACGTTACCTTGATTTTGCAGCGCGTTTTGCGGGGCGGGGCGGGGAAGTCAACCCCAAGAAACCTGCGCGAGCGCTCACATAGGATGACCTATTGTTATCCGCACCGTTTCATCGCCCAATTGTCGCCATGGCGGGTGGCGAAGCGGACCGCAGTCTATATGTTGCGACGCATGATTTTGGGACGATGCCGATGACCCCGGGCGAAGGTAACGCCCTCGAACTGGCCGCGCGCCGCTTGGAGCGCGCCGTCAGCCAGCTGGAACAGAAGATCGCCGCCGAGCGCGCGGCGCGTCCGGCCGCGCCCGTTTCGGGCGAGCCGGGGCTGTTCGACGGCGACGCCGAAGCCGAGTCCAAGGCCGCGCGCCTGGCGCTGGACCTGGAGGCCGCCCGCGCCCGCGAGAAGGCGCTGGAGGAGGCCGGCGAGCAGGCGTCCGAGGCCCTGGGCCGCGCCATCGCCGAGATCCGCGCCGCCCTGGGCGACGAGAGCCTGATCACCGAAGGCGTCCATGACGACGACGAGGACTTCGGCGACGAGGGCGACGACGGCGCCGACCTCTTCCCCGAGGACCGCTCGGAAAGGGAGGCCTGAGCCATGGCCCAACTGACCATCCAGGTGAACGGCCGGCCCTACACCGTCGGCTGCGAGGACGGGCAGGAAGCCCACCTGCTGGAGATCGCCCGCCTGTTCGACCGCCAGGTCCGCCAGGTCAGCCAGGACGTCGGCCAGCTGGGCGAGACGCGGCTGTTCCTGATGGGCGCCCTGCTGCTGGCCGACGAGCTGTCGGACCTGAAGCTGCGCCTGGCCCACGCCCAGTCCGAGCTGGCCCGCCTGCAGACCGAGCAGACCCGCGTCGAGGTCCGGGCCATCAAGGCGCTGGACGCGGCGTCCGAGAAGATCGAGGCCCTGGTCCAGGGCTGACGTTGTCCGCCCGCCCTGGCGGGAATGCGCCTATCTTCGTCGGCATAATTGTGGTTGCCTCCGGCGCAATCTCGAGCTGTGGAGGCGCCGGTGGGACAGAAGACGTTCACCTATCCGCGTGAGTTTTCCCTCGACGAGCTGAGCGAGGCGATCGCGGCCGACGAGGCCGGCGTCGGCAGGCTGGTCGCCCTGAACCGGCCTTTCGAGGGCAGCGTGGCGACCTTCCAGTACGGCGACGGCCATCCGGAGAAGCCCGTGCGCCTCGTCCCCGCCACTGGCAGCGTGCCGAAGGGCCACGCCAAGGTCTGCGAGGGCCAGGTCTGGGCCGGCGGCCAGGCCCAGACCGTGATCGCGGTGCGGCCCGACTAGCGCCAGGCTGGGGCCGGCGCGGCTGGACCGCTAAGGCCTGGCGGCGCCGACCTTGGTCACGTGGTCCATGACCTGCTGGAACGGCGCGACCCAGATGTCGGGGCTCCGCTTCAGGTGCTCCAGCAGTTGCTGGTGCGCCTGCGCCGAAACCTCGAGATAGTCGCCGCCCACGCCGTGGAACTGCAGCACGCCCAGCCCGCCGGCGGCTCGCACGCGCTCCACATAGGCGATCAGTTGCGCGCCGTCGGGATGATCGACGGGGCCCCAGCTGGGCACGTTCAAGGGGTCCAGCGAAGCAGCGTCGGTGATCACCGAGCGGTAGGCGTCGCCGCCGGTGCGCGCATAGCGGATCAGGCCGGAGGTCCGCAGGCCGTCGCGATAGTCCTCGCCGCCGACCAGGCTCTGGCTGCACGGATAGGCGTAGGTCCGCGCGGTCTGGCCGTCGATGCCGAACAGCACGGCGTTCATCACCCCGATCTCGGCCAGCATCGACCGCGTGTCGTAGGTCTCGGTCACATAGTGCTCGGCGCGGGGCAGCATGGCGCGCGGGCAGGGATGGTTCACCGAGTGGTTGCCCAGCTCGTGGCCGCTCTTCGCCGCCCGCCGCCATCGCAACATCTCGGCCGGGGTCAGGCTGTCGGTGTCCAGGAAGAAGGTCCCCTTCAGTCCGGCGGCGTCCAGCTGCGGGATCGCGACGGACAACTGCGAGGGCATGGCGTCGTCATAGGTCAGGACGATGGCCGCGCGCTTGCCCTTCGGCCAGGCGAGGGCGCCCTGGGCGGCGGTCGGCGCCGCGGCGGCCAGCACCCAGGCCAGGGCGGCGAACAGGACCAGGCGCATGCTTCCCTCCATCCCCGTCCCCCCGACGGCCGTAGCGGCCTAGTCGTCCAACAGTTCAGCGATGATCGCCAGCCCCCTCTCGGCCGCTTCAGGGGCGGCCAGGCTGAAGTTCAGCCGGATGGTCGGCGAGGCGCCGCCCTCGGCCAGGAAGTGGCTGCCGGGGGTGAACAGCACGCCGCGCTCGACGGAGCGTTTCAACAGGTCCTCGACGTCAGTCCCTTCGGCCAGGGTCAGCCAGAAGAACAGGCCGCCGGGCGGCAGCGACCACGAGGCCTTGTTGCCCAGGTGGCGGGTCAGGGCGTCGGCGAAGGCGTCGCGCTTCCTGCGATAGAGCGCGGCGACCTGGTCCATCCGCTCGGCCCGGCCCGGGTCGTTCAGATATTGCAGCACCATCCACTGGCTGAGCCGGTTGGTGTGCAGGTCGGCCGCCTGCTTCAGCTGGACCAGCAGGGGGAAGAGGTCGGGCGAGGCGGTCAGGTAGCCCAGGCGCAGGCCCGGGGCGACGGTCTTGGAGAACGAGCCCTGGTAGATCCACGACCCGCCCGTCATGCCGGCGCAGACCGGGCGGCGGTCGCAGGGTTCGTAGACCAGGTCGCGATAGGGATCGTCCTCGAACAGGATCACGTCGCCCGCCTGGCAGGCGGCCGCCATGGCCGCGCGCTCGTCGGCGGTCCAGCAGTGGCCCGACGGGTTCTGGAAGGTGGGGATGACGTACGCCATCGAAGGCGGCGCTTCGCCCGATCCGGCGCCGGGGTGGGACCGGTCGATGATCTCGAACCGCGCGCCGTAGAAGCGGAACACCTGCAGGGCCGCCAGATAGGCCGGCGACTCCACGGCCAGGGTCGTGCCGGCGTCGACCACCAGCTTGGCGGCCAGGTCGATGCCCTGCTGCGAGCCGGACAGCACCATCACACGGTCGGGTTCGCTGTTCAGGCCCAGGGCGGCCAGGTCCTGGGCGATGCGCTCGCGCAGGGCCGGCTCGCCCTCGGTGGGGCCGTATTGCAGCAGGTCACGTGGCGGCGGGGGCAGGTCCAGGCCGGCGAAGGTCTCGGGCGAGGGCAGGCCGCCGGCGAACGAGATCATCCCCGGGCGCTGCGACACGTTGAGCATGTCGCGCACCGGCGAGGGTCTGATGTCCGAACTCCGCACCGACAGCCGCGCCATCGCCGACCTCCCTCAACGTTCCAAACAGCGTCAAAGACCTTGACCTATCGACACCATGAGCCGACGCATCCTAAAGTGTCAACATGGTTGACCTGGATGATCCTGCCCTATCTGACGACCTGCATGAGGCGATAGAGCAATTCTATTTCGCCTATCGCGGTTTCACGGACCGTCCTGACCGGATTCTCGAGAGGCGAGGGTTGGGGCGTGTGCACCACCGCATCCTCTATTTTATCGGCCGCCGGCCTGACGTGTCGGTGCGCGGCCTGCTGGACCTGCTGGCGGTCAGCAAGCAGGCCTTGAATGCGCCTCTGCGCCAGCTGATCGAGATGGGGCTGGTCGGAACCGAGGCCGGCGCCCAGGACCGCCGGGTCAAGAACCTGCGCCTGACGGAGTCCGGCCGGAAGCTGGAAGCCGAACTCACCGAAGCCCAGACGCGGCACCTGCGGGCGGCGTTCGACCGGGCGGGAGCCGAAGCGCATGCGGGCTGGACGGCGGTGATGGCGGAGTTGGTGAAGGGGTAGACGCCGCGGTTTCCGCGCGGTTTGGTTGTGCGCGGAGATGCACTGTCATCGGGGGCGCCCTTGTTCACCACGGATTGGTCCGCAACGGCCGTTGCGACGGTCATCGCGTCGATGGCCAGCGCCTTCGCGGCCTTGATCGTGGCGTCGCGGACAGCGATGCGGGAGGCCAAGCGGCGGCAGAGCGAGATCTCGCTGGACGTCACCAAGCTGCTGCTCGATCCCGAGAAATCCAAGGCGGCCTCTCGACGCTTCGCCGTGGCGGTCGTCAAGGTCGTCGATGGCTGGGATCAGGGCAAGAAGGGGCTGGTGCTGTTCATCCCCATCAACTCCCGCGTCACGATCGGCAGGGACGGGAGCAACGATGTGGTGCTCGACATGGATGACGTGTCGCGGTTCCACTGTGGGCTGGTTTCGGAGGGAAGCCGGGTCTTCCTGGAGGACTACTGCTCGACCAACGGCGTAAGCGTGAACGGAGCATCCGTGCCGCGCGGAGACAGCGTGCGCCTGAGAAACGCCGACGAGATCGACATCTGCGGCCAGCGCCTGCGGTTCCAGACGGTGCACTGCTCTAAAGTCTTGTCCTGAAACGTCGGGCGCCTGCCACTTGCGTCAATGCGGCCCTATCGCCGGAGCCTCGAACGCCCTATATTCCCTCTCGGCGGGTCTGCTGTGGCCCTCGTCGAAGATTTCTATTCCCAGGGACCTTAATCTCTCTATCGGGACCTGTTCCCTCCCGTGGCCGTGGCTGCGGGAACACGGGGCCCACCTGTAACTTACAGGTTCGAGTGGATTGAAACGTCTTCACGGTTCTTCACGGCGCCGCCACCTTCCCCCATTCTCCCGCGATCCCAACGCCTCGACGCGTGAGGTGCGCATGGACAAGAGCATGAACAGGACAGGGGCCCTGGTCGGCTCCGCCGTCTTCCTGGTCGTCGCCCCCGGCGTGGTGGCGGGGCTGGTTCCCTGGTGGCTGACCGGCTGGCGGGTCGCGCCGCCGCTGCTGGGCCTGGAGGCCGGCCGCTGGTTGGGCGGGGCGCTGATCCTCGCCGCCGCGCTGGTGCTGCTGGAGGCCTTCGCCCGCTTCGCCCTGGAGGGCCGCGGAACCCCCGCGCCGGTCGCCCCGACCCGCACCCTGGTGGTGGGCGGCGCCTACCGCTTCGTGCGCAACCCGATGTACGTGGCCGTGGTGAGCCTGATCCTGGGACAGGCGCTGTTGCTGGGCCAGGCCGTGCTGCTGGCCTATGGCGCGGCGGCGTGGCTGACGATGCACCTGTTCGTGGTGTTCTATGAGGAGCCCCGGCTGCTGGGCGACTACGGCCAGGACTACGAGACCTTCCGTCGCCACGTGCCGCGCTGGCTGCCGCGCCTGCGCCCCTGGCGGCCCGCCGCCCGAGGTGGCAGAGGATAGCCATGGCCATCAAAGATCCCGCCGTCGCCAAGACCGCCCTGCGTCTGTTCGTCCGCAATCGCCGCAAGGAACTGGCTCTGGAGCATCCCGAGGCCGACTGGAAGGTGGTCGACGTGGCGCGCGAGCCGCTGACGCGGCGCTTCCCCGATCCGAAGGGCAAGATCGCGGCCGTCTATCACGGCCTGGGCTCGGAGCTTCCGGCCCGCCTGCTGGCCGATTGGCTGTCCGAGACGGGGTGGACCCTGGCCCTGCCCAGCGTCGAGGGCGCCGATCCGGAAGGTCACGGCGGCCACATGGTGTTCCGCCTCTGGGCGCCGGGCGATCCGCTGGCGCACGACGCCGTCGGCCTGGTCGCGCCCACGCCCGATCATCCCGTCGTCCAGCCCGACCTGGTGGTCGCGCCCCTGCTGGGCTTCGACCGCGAGGGGCGACGCCTGGGCCAGGGCGGCGGCTATTATGACCGGGCGCTGGAGGCCCTGCGGGCCCGCAAGGACGTCTTCGTCCTGGGCCTGGCCTATGTGGGCCAGGAGACACACGGCCTGCCCGATGAGCCCCACGACCAACGATTGGACGCCATCCTGACGGAAAGCGAGTATATCGCCGTCCGAGAGGACTGAATTTCATGCGTTTTGCTTTCTTCGGCGACGTGGTCGGCAAGTCGGGCCGCGACGGCCTGGCCGACCACCTTCCCGCCCTGCGCCGCCAACTCGGGCTCGAGTTCGTGATCATCAACGCCGAGAACGCGGCGGCCGGCTTCGGCATCACCGAGAACACCGCCCGCGAGCTGTTCGAGGCCGGGGCCGACTGCCTGACGCTGGGCAACCACAGCTGGGACCAGCGCGAGGCCCTGACCTACATCGTGCGCGAGCCGCGTCTGATCCGTCCGGCCAACTATCCGATCCTGTCGGACGCCCCGGGCCGCGGCAGCCATCTGTTCCAGACCGACAGCGGCAAGACCATCATGGTCATCAACCTGCTGGGCCGGGTGCACATGGACGCCATGGACGACCCGTTCGCCGCCGCCGACCGCGAGCTGGACAAGGCCCCGCTGGGCCAGGTGGCCGACGCGGTGGTGGTCGACATGCACTGCGAGGCCACGTCCGAGAAGATGGCGATGGGCCACTATTGCGACGGCCGCGCCTCATTGGTCGTGGGGACGCACACCCACGTGCCGACCGCCGACGCCCAGATCCTGCCCGGCGGCACGGCCTACCAGACCGACGCGGGCGCCTGCGCCGACTACGACAGCGTGATCGGCAACCAGAAGGACGAGCCCCTGCGGCGGTTCACCACCAAGATCAGCGGCGGCCGCTACCAGCCGGCCTCGGGCCCGGCCACGGTCTGCGGCGTGTTCGTCGAGACCGACGACCGCACGGGCCTGGCGGTCCGCGTCGAGCCGATCCGCGTGGGCGGGCGGCTGAAGGAGACGGTTCCGGCGGTCTAGGGGCGCCATGACCACGCCGACCATCATCGATCTGGTTCAGACCTCCGAGCGATCGCCGTCCCAGTGGGAAGGCGCGCTGTCCGACGGCGGGTGGGTCTACGTCCGATACCGCCACCGGGAGCTGTCGATCGGGGTGGGAGCCACACTCGACGAGGCCGTCGCGGCGTCTTCGGTCGATGATGTCGAGGTCGGCGGGGCAGGGGAGAGCGATGCCTCCTGGGATCAGGTCGCGCCGTATGTGCTTGCGCGCCTCGCACGACCTGACCAGGGCAGGTCGCCCATCGACGGGGTCTAGACCGGCAGCAGTCGGCGCAGGCGGCGCTTCCAGCCGATCGGTTCGTTCGGGGCTTCCTCGGGACCGAAGCGGCGGCGCCAGTCGCGGGCCGGTTCGACCCGGGCCTCGGCGAACAGGCGGTCCAGGCCGTAGGCGGCCAGCGACACTGAGGCCCATTCGGCGACGATGGCCTCGTAGTGGTCGGAGAGGACGCGGCTGTCCGGGTCCAGGCCCGTCACGGCGACCAGGCCGGTGGGCTGGGCGTCGAGGCCCGTCACCGTCAGGTCCGGCCGCCATTGGCGCAGGATCGGGATCAGCTTCCACACGTCGCCGGTCCAGTAGCCGGGGAAGCGGCTGTCGGCCGTGGCGTCGGCGGCGCCGGTCATGGCCGCGTCGCGCGGCAGGCCGTCGTGCATCAGCACCACCGAGCCCGCGGCGCAGGCCCGCTCGGTGTTGATGAAATCGCGCAGCAGGAAGTCGAACTGGTGCATGCCGTCCAGGAACGCCAGGCCGACGGGACCGCCCAGCAGGGCTTTCAGGTCCTGCTCGGCGAAGAAGGCGTCGCTGGTGGTCTCGAACAACCGCCAGCTGGGGCGACCGCCGGACAGGTCGTCGGCCAGCTGGAACGCCGGATCGACCGCCACCGCCGGGCAGGCCGCCAGCCGCAGGGTCTGGCCGTGCAGCGTGCCGATCTCGAAATAGTTGGCCGGCTTCAGGGCCAGGTGCAGGCTGGCCAGGGTGTGGGTGTAGACCTCGCCGTCGAGGTGGATTTCCCGTCCGCCGCGTGTCAGGCCGGTCCGCATGTGTCGAGGTCCTTCGCCCGCGTCTTCGTCGACCGGCTTCATGTCAGAGCCCGCGGGGAATGCCAAGCCGACGCGACAGCCGGAATCTCCAAGCTTCGCGTGCTTGCGCCTGTCACGGGTTGGGCCAACAGTCGGCGCCAGCCAAACCCCCGAAGGAGCTTCCCCATGACCGACGCCATCTACACCGCCCATGCCCACGCCGTCGGCGGCCGCCAGGGCACCGCCAAGACCGACGACGGCCATCTGGACGTCAAGCTGGGCTACCCCAAGTCGATGGGCGGCAACGGCGAAGGGACCAATCCCGAGCAGCTGTTCGCGGCCGGCTACGGCGCGTGCTTCCTGGGCGCCCTGGGCCTGGTGGCCCGCAACCAGGGCATCAAGCTGGGCGAGCACAGCCTGGACAGCGAGGTCGACCTGATCAAGGACGAGACCAGCTTCCACGTCGGCGTGCGCCTGACCCTGAACGCCCCGGAGCTGGATCGCGAGACGGCCGAGAAGCTGCTGCACACCGCCCACGAGGTCTGCCCGTATTCGAAGGCGACGCGCGGCAATATCGACGTCGTGCTGAAGGTCGCCTAGGCCCTTGGCGGCGGCCGCTTCAGCGCGGCCGCCGTTCCGAGACGCGGTGGACGATCAGCTCGTCGATCTCCAGTCGGCGGAATCGGGCCTTGCCGACGGACAGGCGGCCTATGGCCAGGGCGCCGATGGCGATCGCCCCCACGGCCAGCGCGCCGACCGCCATGCCGCCCAGCGCCGCCGCGCCGGTGGACAGGGCTCCGGCCGCCGCGGCGCCCGTCGCCACGGCCGGAGGCCTGTCGAGCTCGTGGATCGCGTCCTGGTCCTGCGCCTCGAACTGCCCGAGGCGCGCCGGGTCGAACTGTTCGGACAGGAAATCGGACGGGGTCATCGGCGCCTCCAGCATGGGCTTCTAAGCTTGGAGGATGACAATATGGGGCGCCAAGCGCTAGAAGCGCGCCCTACCTTTCCTTCGCAGATCAGAGAAGAGCCCCGCGAATGGCCGGCCACTCGAAATTCAAGAACATCATGCACCGCAAGGGCCGCGCCGACGCCGCGCGCTCCAAGCTGTTCTCCAARCTGTCGCGTGAGATCACCGTGGCGGCCAAGGCGGGCCTGCCAGACCCGAACATGAACCCGCGCCTGCGCCTGGCCGTGAACAACGCCAAGGCCGAAAGCCTGCCCAAGGACGTCATCGACCGCGCGATCAAGAAGTCGCAGATGGGCGACGCGGCCGACTACACCGAGATCCGCTACGAGGGCGTCGCCGCCGGCGGCGTCGGGATCATCGTCGAGGTGCTGACCGACAACAAGAACCGCGCCGCCGCCAACGTCCGCTCCTACTTCACCAAGATGGGCGGCAATATGGGGGCCACCGGCTCGGTGACCTTCAACTACGACCGCGTCGGCCAGATCAGCTATCCCGCCAAGGCCGCGTCGGAAGACGACATGATGGAAGCCGCCATCGAGGCCGGCGCCGACGACGTCGTCTCGGACATGGACGAGGAGGGCGAGGGCCACACGGTCTACACCGCCTTCGAGGACCTGAACGACGTGGCCGCCGCCCTGGAAGCCAAGTTCGGCCCAGCGTCCAACACCAAGATCGCCTGGCGCCCGAAGAGCCAGGTCCCGGTCACCGGCGACGCCGTGGCCACCCTGATGAAGCTGCTGGACGCGCTGAACGAGGACGACGACGTCCAGGACGTCTACTCCAACGAAGAGATCAGCGACGAGGACGCCGCCAAGCTCGCCTAGGAACCTTCTCCTTCTCCCCTTGCGGGAGAAGGTGTCGGCGCAGCCGACGGATGAGGGGTCTCTCAAACATCGAAAGCCGCGCCCAGCCGAATGGCCAGGCGCGGCTTTTGCGTTCTTGGCCGGCGCCGAGACTCGGGGATTTCCCTGATTTTTCACATGAGCTCATCGCCGTCTGAGCGGATTCCGCAAGCTGGAGTGTTTGGTTCCGGGGCCGTCAGGCTGGGGAACGACATGGAACGCCTTCGCTTTCGAACGCTGGGGGAAATCCTCTACGAGGTGATGACCGGGCTGCTGTTCTATCCGCGCACCCTGTGGCGCGTGCTGCTGTGGCCGACCGAGGCCCTGGTCCCGCCCCTGGCCGCGCGGAACGGGACGGGGCGGGACGAGGCCGTCAACGCCCCGCCGGACCTGGTCAGCCCGCCGCTGTTCCTGCTGATCTCGATCGGCCTGGCCCACGCCCTGGACCTGTCGCTGCGCGGCGAGCTGGGCGAGGCCGCCGCGGCGCCGGGCCTGGGGCCGCTGCTGTTCCGCGCCCTGGCCTTCAGCCTGTTCCCGTTGGTGATGGCGGCGGGGACGCTGCATCGCCAGGGACGCCCGGTCGACCACGCCACCCTGCGCGAGCCGTTCGAGCTGCAGTGCCTGTGCGCCGCGCCGTTCGCCCTGTCGCTGTCGGTGGCGGTCATCCTGCTGGGCTCGCCGACGGCGACGACCCGGCTGGCGGGCGGGGCGATCGCGGTGGCGGCGGTGGCCTGGTACCTCAGCGTCCAGACCCGCTGGCTGCACCACCGGCTGGCCGTGGGCGGCTTCCGGGCCTTCCGGACGGCGGCCTGGCTGTTCGCCGTGGCCCTGGCCTGCTGCCTGCCGCCGGCCCTGCTGATCCTGGGACCGCGCGGCCTGCAGGCCGGGTGAAATCCCGCCGTCGGAGGGGCAGAGCGGCTTCCCGGCGCCCGGGGCGCCGCGCTATGCTGGACCCATGTCGCTGCGCGTGCACATCGATACCGACTGCGGCGTGGACGACGCCCTGGCCCTGGCCATGCTGGCGCGCTCGCGCGACGCGGTGGAGGTCGTCTCGGTCTCGGCGGTGTTCGGCAACACCTATGTCGACCAGGCCGCCGCCAACGCCCGGGGGGTGCTGCGCCTGGCCGGCTGTCCGGCCGAGGTCTACATCGGCGCCGGCTCCGGGGTGGCCAAGCGCCGGGTCGAGCGGATGCGCCCGGCCCACGGCGTTGACGGCCTGAACGGCGCCGGCTTCTCCCAGCGCTGGAAGCTGCCCGAGCTGGACCGGGGGCAGGGCGGCAGCCTCCTGGCTTTCCGCGCCCGCGCCAAGGTGGCCGGACTGTTCCTGGGACCGCTGACCAACCTGGCCCAGGGCCTGCTGGAGGACCCCGGCGCCTTCCGCGACTGGCGGCCCACGGTCATGGCCGGGGCCTTCGCCGTCGAGGGCAAGGCGACCGGCGGCGCCGACTTCAACAGCTGGAGCGACGCCGAGGCCCTGGCCCGGGTGCTGGAGCGCGGGGTCATGCCGCGCCTGGTGCCGCTGGACGTCACCTCGCGCGTCACCCTGACCGCCCAGGCCATGGCCGCGGGCTCGACCGCCTGCGGCTCGCCGCTGTCGGCGCGGCTGAACAAGGCCCTGGGACCCTACATGGCCTTCCACGGCCGGGTCTGGGGGCTGGAGGCCGGCTGCCATCCGCACGACGCGGTGGTCGCCGCCAGCCTGGTGGCGCCGTCGCTGTTCACCTTCGAGCCCGCGCGCCTGCGGGTGATGACCGACGGTGAGCACCTGGGGCGCATCGAGCGGGTCGAGGGCGCGCCGAACGCCGAGGTCTGCGTCGGCGTCGACGTGGCGGCCGTCGAGGCCCTGCTGCTGGCGCGCCTGTTCTGCGCCCCGGCCCTGAACCCGGCCTAGGCGGGACCAAGCTTAAGGTTTCGTTAGGCAAACAGCGCCTTTTCCTGGGGCGCGAAACCGGCGATGGTGCGAGAACACATGATGAACGCGAATCGCACGCCTATCCGAATCCTGGGGCTGGACCCCGGCCTGCGCCGCACCGGCTGGGGCGTGCTCAGCGTCGAGGGCTCGCGCATGAGCCACGTCGCCCACGGGGTCATCGCGCCCGACGACAAGGCCGACTTCGCCGACCGCCTGCTGGCCCTGTTCGAGGGCATCTCGGCGGTGATCGACGAGCACAGGCCGGACGAGGCGGCGGTCGAGGAGGTGTTCCTCAACACCAACGCCCAGTCGACCCTGAAGCTGGGCCACGCCCGCGCCGCCTGCCTGATCGCCCCGGCCCGCGCCGGCCTGGTGGTGGCCGAATATTCGACCCGCCTGGTCAAGAAGGCGGTAGTCGGCACCGGGGCGGCCGACAAGGCCCAGATCGGCTTCATGATCGCCCGCCTGCTGCCCACGGCCGGCAAGACCACGGCCGACTGCGCCGACGCCCTGGCCGTCGCCGTCACCCACGCCAACCTGCGCGTCGCCAATCGGAGAGTTGCATGATCGGGCGTCTACGCGGCGCGGTGGCCGAGGTCGGCGAGGAAGAAGCGCTGATCGACGTCATGGGCGTGGGCTATGTCGTGCGCTGCGGCGCGCGCACCCTGCAGCGGCTGCCGGCCCTGGGCGAGGAGGCCCTGCTGCATATCGAGAGCCAGTGGAGCGAGAGCGCCGGCCTGCGTCTTTACGGCTTCCTGGCCCGCGACGAGCGCCGGGCCTTCGTGCTGCTCCAGGCCATCCAGGGCGTGGGCCCCAAGGCCGCCATGGCGGTGCTGGACGTGCTGTCGCCGGCCGAGCTGGCCAGCGCCGTGGCGCGCGAGGACAAGGCCGCCGTCGGCCGCGCCAACGGCGTGGGCCCCAAGCTGGCCCTGCGGATCGTCACCGAGCTGAAGGACAAGCCGATCATCGACGGCCCGGTGTTCATGGGCGCTCCGACGACGGCGGCTCCGGCCACGCCCGCCAAGGCCGCTCCGACCGGTGACGCGGTGGCGGCGCTGATGGGCCTGGGCGTGGCCGAGGTGAACGCCCGCCGCGTGATCGAGGCCGCCGCCGACAAGCTGGGCGAAGAGGCCACCGTGCAGCAGCTGATCAAGGCGGGCCTCCAGGAGCTGGGTCGATGACCCGCATCATCTCCGGCGAAGCCCAGCACGGCGAGCAGATCCCCACCGCCTCGGACCGCGCCCTGCGGCCCCAGACCCTGGCCGAGTTCGTCGGCCAGGAGCAGGCCAAGGGCAACCTGCGCATCTTCATCGAGGCGGCCAAGGGCCGGGGCGAGGCCCTGGACCACGTGCTGCTGTTCGGCCCGCCCGGCCTGGGCAAGACCACCCTGGCCCAGATCGTCGCCCGCGAGCTGGGCGTGAACTTCCGCGCCACCTCGGGCCCGGTGCTGAACAAGGCCGGCGACCTGGCGGCGATCCTGACCAATCTGGAAGCCAACGACGTCCTGTTCATCGACGAGATCCACCGCCTGCCCTCGACCGTGGAGGAAATCCTCTATCCGGCGATGGAGGACCACGTGCTGGACCTGGTGATCGGCGAGGGGCCGTCGGCGCGGTCGATCCGTATCGATCTCGCGCCCTTCACCCTGGTGGCGGCCACGACGCGGGCGGGCATGCTGGCCACGCCGCTGCGCGACCGCTTCGGCATTCCGATCCGCCTGGAGTTCTACACCCCGGCCGAGCTGCGCCACGTGCTGCTGCACGCCGCCCGCAAGATGGGCGCGCCGCTGTCGGACGACGGGGCCGACGAGATCGCCAAGCGCGCCCGGGGCACGCCGCGCGTCGCCGGCCGGCTGTTGCGCCGCGTCCGCGACTTCGCCGCCGCCGACGGGGCGACCGTGATCGACCGCAAGGCGGCGGGGATGGCCCTGGCCCGGCTCGAGGTCGACGAGAGCGGCCTCGACAGCCTGGACCGCCGCTACCTGCGCGCCATGATCGACAACTACGGCGGCGGCCCGGTGGGCGTCGAGACCATCGCCTACGCCATCGCCGAGGCCCGCGACGCCGTCGAGGACGTGATCGAGCCCTACCTGATGCAGCAGGGCTTCATCCAGCGTACGCCGCGCGGCCGGATGGCCTGCGGCAAGGCCTATCTGCACCTGGGCTTGCCGGAACCGACGACGGCCCCGAAGATCGTGCAGGGCGGGTTGTTCGGGGAAGAGTGATGATCTGGCGAGATGAGCGTTGGCGGTTCGAGACGACGCTGACGCCCGAGGAATGCGCGGCGCGCCTGCGTCCCGCCATCGACGACTATCTCATGATCTTCGGCGGCAAGTCGGTGATCGGTCACGCCCACGCCGGCGGCGCCAGCCTGCGCAAGCGCATCTGGTACAGGAACGGCTTCCAGACCGTGTTGGACGCCAAGTTCCGGCGGGAAGGGGCGACCACCATCGTCGAGGGGCGGACGGGCATGGGGACCTTCACGAAGCTCTTCATGCTGGCCTGGTGCGGCATGCTGATCCTGATCGGCGGCGGAATGATGCTGTCGGTCCTGAGCGCCTCCGGCGGCGTCGAAGGCATCGGGGTGGGGTTGTTCCCGTTCGGGATGATCGCGTTCGCCGTCGTCCTGGTCGGTTTCGGTCGCTGGCTCGCCCGCGACGAAGCCGCCTTCCTGCTTTCGTTCCTGCACAGGAGGCTGGATGTCGTCGCCTCGATCTTCTGAGGGCCTTCAGCCCACACCCGGCGTCTTCGAAGGCCGCGAGCACCAGCTGCCCGTGCGCATCTATTACGAGGACACCGACTTCTCCGGCATCGTCTACCACGCCAACTACCTGCGCTATTTCGAGCGGGGGCGGAGCGACTTCTTCCGGATGATCGGCATCTCGCATACGGCCCTGCACAAGGCCGACACGGCCTTCGCGATCGTGCGCATGGAGCTGGACTTCAAGCGCGCCGCCCGGATCGACGACGCCCTGCTGGTGCGCACCACCTACGACCGGGTGAAGGGCCCGCGCCTGTTCGTCAGCCAGCGGATCACCCGCGGCGACGAGCTGATCTGCCAGGCGGCCGGCGAGGCGGTCTGCATCACCCTGGACGGCCGCCCCCGCAAGCCGACGGCCGAGATGCTGGCCCAGATGGCGCCGTGGCTGGAAGTCGGCTGACCCGCGCGGGTGTTGAGGGCGGAGAACAAAAACCCGCACCCCCGCCGATTGTCATAGTTTCACCATTGCCCCGCTTCATGTCAGTAAGGGCGCAACGGAACCCCGGAAGGCCCCGCCGCCTTCCACGATACTGACGCCCCAACGGAGCAGGACCCCGCATGGACGCCGCCGCAGGCCCGCAGAGCTTTTCCTTCATCTCGCTGTTCATGCAGGCCGATTGGGTCGTGAAGGGCGTGATGGTCGGTCTGATCCTGGCCTCGCTGGGCTCGTGGGCGGTGATCATCGACAAGCTGTTCCGCTTCTCGTCGCTGAACAGCGCCGCCAACCGATTCGAGGACCAGGTCGGCTCGGGCCAGGGGCTGGAGGAGGTCGCCGCCCAGGCCGGCCCCAATCCGAAACAGCCGCTGCCGCGCATGCTGCAGGCCGCCCTGAAGGAATGGCGCGACGCCAAGGCCAAGGGCGCGATCGGCGAGGCCCAGGCCGCCTTCCTGATCCAGCGCATCGACCGCATGCTGGACACCCTGATCGCCCGCGAGACCGGCAAGGCCGAGGAAGGTCTGGGCAGCCTGGCCATCGTCGCCACCGCCAGCCCGTTCATCGGCCTGTTCGGCACGGTCTGGGGCATCATGCACGCCTTCCAGAACATCGCGATCTCGAAGAACACCTCGCTGGCCGTGGTGGCCCCGTCGATCGCCGAGGCCCTGTTCGCCACCGCCGTGGGCCTGATCGCCGCCATCCCGGCCTATATCGCCTACAACAAGTTCTCGACCGACGCGGGCAAGTTCGCCGGCCGGCTGGAGAACTTCGCCGACGACCTGTCGACGGCCATCCAGCGTCGCCTGAGCGAGCGGGTCTAGCCCCATGGCCATGTCCGCCAACGACGCCTTCGCCACCGGCGGCCGTCGCGGCCGCCGTCGGGGCCGACGCCGGGGCAAGGGCGCCCTGTCCGAGATCAACGTCACCCCGCTGGTCGACGTGATGCTGGTGCTGCTGATCATCTTCATGATCAGCGCCCCGCTGCTGACCGCCGGCGTGCCGCTGGAGCTGCCCAAGACCGAAGCCGCCGCCCTGCAGAACCAGCAGGAGCCGATCACGGTGTCGATCAAGGCCGACGGCGCGGTGTTCATCGGCGAGGGCGAGGTCCCGTTCGGCGAACTGGCCCCGCGCATCTCGTCGATCGCCGGCGACGGCTACGACAAGCCGATCTTCGTGCGCGCCGACGGCAAGGCGAACTACGCCACCGTGGCCCAGGTGACGGCCGCCCTGTCGAACGCCGGCTTCGCCAAGATCAACCTGCTGACCGACACCGGCGGCCCCTCGTCGGGCGTGGCGATCAAGCCTCAGGGCGCTTCGGACGCGGGCGCCCTGCGTCCGGCGCAGTGACGGTTGGCGGCGATGGTTCTCATTTCCGCTCATCCCGGCGAATCCCGGGACCCAGATCCCAAGGCGGTGTGGATGACTGGAGGAGCTCGGCGCCATCTGGCGTCAGCTTCGAAGCCATTCCATCTGGGTCCCGGCATTCGCCGGGATGAGCGGATCATGGGGTGGTTCGCATGACCCCCCGCCAAGACCGCACCAATTTCTCTCCGGCCCTGGCGGGGTCGATCGGCCTCCATGTGCTGGTGGTGGCCGCGATCCTGATCGGCCCGTGGAAGCCGTCCAAGCCGGTGATCATCGGCGAGAGCGTGCCGGTGACCATCGTCACCGAGGGGCCGACCAACGTGCGGCCCGCGATCGAGGACGTGGTCGACCAGACCGCCCAGACCGAGGAGCCCACGCCCGAGGCCGAGCCGCAGCCGCCGGCCCCCGTGCCCGCGCCGGTCCCCACCCCGGCCCCCGCGCCGCCCAAGACCGCGACGCCCGCCCCGACGCCCAAGCCCACCCCGACCAAGCCGGCCCCGGCCAAGCCCGAGCCCGACTTCTTCGCCTCACTGGAAAAGACCCTGGCCAAGACGCCCAAGGCGACCGGCAAGCCGGTGGCCAACGCGCCCAAGGGCCCGACCCGTCCCGAGACCGCCACCCAGGCCCGTCCCGGCGCCGGGGCGATGACCGGCCTGCAGGCCGCGGCCATCAACGGCATGAAGGACGAGATCCAGCGCCGCTGGAACCCCAACTGCGAGGTCGAGGGCGGCGCGGCCGTGCAGGTGAAGGTCAGCTTCAAGCTGGCGACCGGCGGGCGCATCGTGGGCCAGGTCACGGCCGGCGACGCCGAGCGTTCATCTGATCCGGTGGTCAAGGCCGCCGCCGACCGGGCGATCCGCGCGGTCTACCAGTCGGCGCCCTTCGAAGGCCTGCCGCCGGACTATTATGGCCAGCAACTCAATTTGAACTTCAAGGCGCGCGACGCTTGCGCGGCGCGATAGGGAGGACCCGAAGCATGACCCTCAAGTCCATCTTCTCCGGCTTGGCGACCGCCGCCGTCCTGGCCCTCTCGACGGTCGTCTTCGCGCCGACCGCCGCCCGCGCCCAGATCGAGGTCGACATCGACAAGGGCGCGGTCAAGCCGCTGCCCGTGGCCATCCCCGCCTTCTCGGGCGGCGGGCGCGGGGCCGAGATTTCGCAGGTCATCAGCGGCAACCTCGAGCGCTCAGGCCTGTTCCAGCCGCTGAACGTGGCCAACGTCGCCGACAAGCTGGCCGACGTGAACGTCCAGCCGCGCTTTCCCGACTGGCAGGCCACCGGGGCCCAGGCCCTGATCAACGGCCAGGTCACGGTCGGCGCCGACGGCGTGCTGCGGGTGGACTTCCGCCTGTGGGACACCTTCAGCCAGCAGCAGCTGCTGGGCCTGCAGTTCACGTCGACCGCCGAGAACTGGCGCCGCGTGGCCCACAAGATCAGCGACGCGGTCTACGAGCGCCTGACCGGCGAGAAGGGCTATTTCGACACCCGCGTGGTGTTCGTGGCCGAGAGCGGCTCCAAGCTGGCCCGGGTCAAGAAGCTGGCGATCATGGACCAGGACGGCGCCAACCCGCAGTACCTGACCGACGGCTCGTACATCGTCATGACCCCGCGCTTCTCCTCGACCAGCCAGGAGATCACCTACATGGCGCTGCGGCCCACGGGGTCGAGCATCTACCTGACCAACCTGGAGACGGCCCGCACCGAGACCATCGGCAAGTTCCCGGGCATGGTCTTCGCCCCGCGCTTCTCGCCGGACGGTAGCAAGGTGGCCTTCTCGGTCGAGAAGGGCGGCAACAGCGACATCTACGTGCTGGACCTGCGCAGCCGGCAGTCGACGCGGATCACCACCGACCCGGCCATCGACACCTCGCCGTCGTTCTCGCCGGACGGCAGCCGGATCGTCTTCAACTCCGACCGCGGCGGCCAGGCCCAGATCTACGTGATGAACGTCGACGGCAGCGGCGTGCGGCGCATCTCGTACGGCGGCGGTCGCTACACCACGCCGGTGTGGAGCCCGCGCGGCGACTACATCGCCTTCACCAAGCAGACCGGCGGCGAATTCCACATCGGGGTGATGAAGCCCGACGGCGGCGACGAGCGCCTGCTGACCACCAGCTATCTGGACGAAGGCCCCACCTGGGCCCCCAACGGCCGGGTGCTGATGTTCTCGCGCGAGAGCTCCAGCGGCAATTCTCGGCTGTGGACGGTGGACATCACCGGTCGGATCCTGCGTCCGGCCGCCTACACCGGCGCCGCCTCGGACCCCGCCTGGTCGCCGCTGCTGGATTGATCCACACGACTTTGGCGCAACCTCTGCCGTAAAAGCGCGTTGCCCTAAAGTCGTTCATCCGACGTTCACCCCAGGGGTGAAACCACGTGGGCGTGCGACATTCTGACGCCATTGTGAGGTGCAGGGTACGATTTGGCGCGGCGCCACGAAGGCTACACGCGTTAGAAGTATGAACCTTGGCCGTGGACTTGAGGAGAAACTGGATGAGCTTCGACACCCAACGCGTTGCTAGACTGGCGATGATCGGCCTGGCCGCCGCCTCGCTCGCCGCCTGTGCTTCGCGGCCGAAGCCGCAAGGCCCGGTGACCCCGCCGCAGCAACAGACCCAACCCGAGCCTCCGCCTGCCCCGCGGCCGATCCCGCCGTCGCCGGAACCGCAGGGCCCGCTGCCGGGCACGGTGCAGGACTTCGTGATCAATATCGGCGAGCGCATCTACTTCGCCACCGACAGCTACGACGTCACGCCCGACGCCCAGGCGGTTCTGGCGGCCCAGGCCCAATGGCTGAACCGCTATCCGGCCGTGCGTGTGCGCATCGAAGKCAACGCCGACGAGCGCGGCACCCGCGAGTACAACCTGGCCCTGGGCGCCCGTCGCGCCAACGCCGTCCGCGAAGTGCTGATCGGCGCCGGCGTCTCGGCCTCGCGCATCGAGTCGCTGTCCTACGGCAAGGAACGTCCGATCGACCCGGGCACGGGCGAGGACTCCTGGGCCAAGAACCGCAACGCCCGCACCGCCATCACCGACGGCGCGCGGTAGGACCGATATCCCCTTCTCCGCCTGGGGGAGGGACTTGGACGGTGTCATCCCGGAAGCGCCGCGCGCTTTCGGGATGACGGCGTTTCGAGATGCGGCCAGGCGCGATCTCGTTCCATCGTGACGCTCTGGCCTTTAGCGCCGCACTTTTGTCCGCAACCGGGGCATAATCGCCGACATGAAGCTGAAAGCCGCTCTGCTCGCCTCGGTCCTGGCGCTGACCGCCATGCCCGCCCTCACCGCACCCTCCACGGCCATGGCCCAGACCGCCATGCCCGACCCGCTGGACGACCGTTCGGTCAAGCGGCTGGACAAGATGGAGAAGGTGGTCCGCGAACTGCGGGCGATCGTCTTCCAGGGCCGCGACACCGGCAAGCCGGTGGTGGTGCAGGCCGCCGAGACCGACGCCCAGATCGCGGCGCTGTCGGAAAAGCTGGCCGATCTGGAGCAGACCCTGACCCGGTTGAACGGCCAGAACGAAAGCCTGACCCACGACCTGGACGTGGCGCGCCAGGCCGGCGACAGCCAGAAGGCCCGCGCCGACGCGCTGGACCAGCGCCTGGCCGCCCTGGAGAAGCGCATCGCCGACCAGGAGGCCGCCGCGGCCGCCGTGGCGGCGACCCCGGCCGCGCCCGCCGCCGTCGCGACCCCGACCGATCCGAACGCCGCCTTCAAGTCGGCCCGCCAGTTGCTGCTGGACGGCGACTACGGCGGCGCCGAACAGGCCTTCGGCGGCTATGTCGAGGCCTTCCCCGACAGCGCCAAGGCGCCGGAAGCCCGCTACTGGCTGGGCGAGACCCAGTTCGTGCGCGAGGCCTACAGCGACGCCGCAGGCAACTACCTGGGCTCGCTGCGCGGCTGGCCGCAGACCAGCTGGGCCCCCGACGCGGTGGTGAAGCTGTCGCGCTCGCTGGTGGCGCTGAAGAAGCCCGCCGACGCCTGCAAGGCCCTGGACGAGCTGAGCAAGCGCTACCCCAAGGCCCCGGCCGCGGTCGTCTCCAAGGCCACGGCCACCCGCGTCCAGGCCAAGTGCGCGACCTAAGCCTTTAAGAATTCCGCTCATCCCGGCGAATGCCGGGACCCAGATGGAATAGCGGTGTGGTGGGTTCTATGGGCTCTGCGCTCATCCAATCAGCGCTCCGCTTTGGGATCTGGGTCCCGGCGTTCGCCGGGATGAGCGGGTTTGGAGAGGGGATGGCGTGACTGAAACCTTCCCCGCCTTCACCGCCGCCCTCGACCGCCGCCTGCGCCCGGACGCCGCCGCGCCCCTGGCCGTCGGCTTCTCCGGCGGCGGCGACAGCCTGGCCCTGCTGATCCTCACCCTGGACTGGGCCCGCGCCCACGGCCGTTCCGTCGTCAGCCTGACCGTCGACCACCGGCTGAACCCCGCCAGCGCCGCCTGGACCGCCGAGGCGGTCGCCAAGGCCCGCGCCCTGGGTGCCGAGCCGCGCGCCCTGGCCTGGACCGGACCCAAGCCCGCCACGGGCCTTTCCGCCGCCGCCCGCGCCGCCCGCCACGCCCTGCTGGCGCAGGCCGCCCGCGCCGCCGGGGCGCGCGTCCTCCTGCTGGGCCACACCCGCGACGACCTGGCCGAGGCGGCCGTGATGCGGGCCGAGGGCTCGACGGTGTCCGATCCGCGCGCCTGGGCCCCGTCGCCCGCCTGGCCGGAAGGGCGAGGGCTGTTCGTKCTGCGCCCGCTGCTCGAGGTCGGACGCGCCGAGCTTCGCGATTGGCTGGCGGCGCGGGGCGAGACCTGGCTGGACGATCCGGCCAACGCCGATCCGAGGTCGGCCCGGGCCCGGGCGCGGCGTTCGCTCCCGGCTTCCGACGCGCCGGGCGCGGCGGAGGCGCGGCCGGACAAGCCGACGGAGGCCGCGTCTTACGCGTTCCACGGCGGAGAAGGCTGGCTCACGCTCCCCCGGGCCGCCCTCGCCGCCCACGTCGCCGCCGCCTGCCTGTGCGCGGCCGGGACGACGCGCCCGCCGCGCGGCGAGCGGCTCCAGCGCCTCGTCGCGCGGATCCGGGCCGGCGAGGACTTCACCGCCACCCTGGCGGGCGCGCGGATCGAGGCGGCGGGGGAGGGGGTGTCGTTCTTCCGCGAGCCCGGCGAGGCCCGCCGATCGACTCTTCCCCCCACCGATCCTTCGGATCGCCTCCCCCACGGGGGGAGCGCCTTGGCTCCCGGCCAGCCCATGGTCTGGGACGGCCGCTTCGAGCTCACCGCCGCCCAGCCGGGCCTGGTCGTCCGCCCCCTGCAAGGCCTCGCCGCCCGCCTGTCGGCCACGCAACGCCAGGCGCTGAAAGGCTTTCCGGCCGCCGCCCGCCCCGGCCTGCCGGCCGTGGTGTCGCCCGATGGGACAGTGGCTTGCCCGATCCTTGCAGAGGCGAAAGCCGTCCAGGCGCGTTGTCTTGTGGTGGATCGTTTCGAGGCGGCGACGGGCCGTGTCGATCAAGAGCCCGCGACATGATATCCCGCGCGTGGCGAAATCGGCCGGGCCGTCCTATCTTGGTAGGTCAGAGACTATCGTTGGGAAGACAACGCGTATGAATTTGAAGACCCTGGGCATCTGGGCGACCATCGTGGTGGTGCTGGCCATGGCCTATCTCGTCGTGAGCCAGGGCGGTAAGCCCGGCGGCAGCGGCGAGGTCAGCTACTCGCAGCTGCTCAAGAACGTCGATAGCGGCGAGGTCAAGGAAGCCAACATCAACGGCGACGTCGTCAAGATCCAGCCGAAGACGGGCAAGCCCTATTCGGTCAACGTGCCGCCGAACTCCGAGGACCTGGTCAAGCGCCTGGAGGCGCGCGGGTCGTCGATCGTCTACCAGAAGAGCGGTTTCAGCCCCCTGGCCCTGCTGTTCAACATGCTGCCRATCCTGCTGCTGATCGGCGTGTGGATCTTCTTCATGCGCCAGATGCAGGGCGGCACCAAGGGCGCCATGGGCTTCGGCAAGTCCAAGGCCCGGCTGCTGACCGAGAACAAGAACCGCGTGCTGTTCGACGACGTCGCCGGCGTCGACGAGGCCAAGGAAGAGCTGCAGGAAGTGGTCGAGTTCCTGAAGGACCCGGCCAAGTTCCAGCGCCTGGGCGGCAAGATCCCCAAGGGCGCCCTGCTGGTCGGCCCTCCGGGCACCGGCAAGACGCTGATCGCCCGCGCCGTCGCGGGTGAGGCGGGCGTGCCGTTCTTCACCATCTCGGGTTCGGACTTCGTCGAGATGTTCGTCGGCGTCGGCGCCAGCCGCGTGCGCGACATGTTCGAGCAGGCCAAGAAGAACGCCCCCTGCATCATCTTCATCGACGAGATCGACGCCGTCGGCCGCCATCGCGGCGCCGGCCTGGGCGGCGGCAACGACGAACGCGAGCAGACCCTCAACCAGCTGCTGGTCGAGATGGACGGCTTCGAGGCCAACGAAGGCATCATCCTGATCGCCGCCACCAACCGTCCCGACGTGCTGGACCCGGCCCTGCTGCGTCCGGGCCGCTTCGACCGCCAGGTCGTGGTGCCCAACCCGGACGTCTCGGGCCGCGAAAAGATCATCCGCGTGCACATGAAGAACGTGCCGCTGGCCGCCGACGTCGACGTCAAGACCCTGGCCCGCGGCACCCCCGGCTTCTCGGGCGCCGACCTGGCCAACCTGGTCAACGAGGCGGCCCTGACGGCCGCGCGCAAGAACCGCCGCATGGTCACCATGCACGACTTCGAGCACGCCAAGGACAAGGTCATGATGGGCGCCGAGCGTCGCTCGATGGCCATGAGCGAGGACGAGAAGAAGCTGACGGCCTATCACGAGGGCGGCCACGCCATCGTGGCCCTCAACGTCGCCGTCGCCGACCCGGTCCACAAGGCCACCATCGTTCCGCGCGGCCGCGCTCTGGGCATGGTCATGCAGCTGCCCGAGGGCGACCGCTACTCGATGAGCTACGACATGATGACCTCGCGCCTGGCCATCATGATGGCCGGCCGCGTGGCGGAAGAGCTGATCTTCGGCAAGCACAAGATCACCTCGGGCGCCTCCAGCGACATCAGCGCCGCCACCAGCCTGGCCCGCAACATGGTCACCCGCTGGGGCTTCTCGGACGAGCTGGGCACCGTGGCCTACGGCGACAATCAGGACGAGGTGTTCCTGGGCCACTCGGTGGCCCGCACCCAGAACGTCTCGCCCGAGACCATGATGAAGATCGACAGCGAGGTCCGTCGCCTGGTCAAGGGCGGCGAGGACGAGGCCCGCCAGATCCTGACCGAGAAGCTGGAAGGCCTGCACTCGGTGGCCAAGGCGCTGCTGGAGTTCGAGACCCTCAGCGGCGACGAGATCATCGGCGTGATGAAGGGCGTCCCGCCCGTCCGCGTCGAGGACGAGAGCAACAAGATGCCGACGGGGCCGGTGGCCTCGGTGCCGGTGTCGACGGGCGTCACCGCCTAGGCCTCGGCGCTTTCAAGACAAAGCCGKAGAAGCCGGATCGGTCCGCCGATCCGGCTTTTTCTTTGCGCCCCGGGGCGGCCGGATTAATCTGGGCCTTGGCCGCGACGCGCGGCGGGGGAGGCATGACATGAACAAGAAGGCGATCATCGCCCTGGCGGCTGCAACGGCCATGACCTTGGGCGCGGCGGCGGCCCAGGCCCAGGCGATCCACAAGGACGGCATGACCGGACCCGAAGTGGCGGCCTGGCTGCAGAAGGGCGGCTTCAAGGCCGCGCTGAGCAAGGACGACGGCGGCGACCCGCTGATCGACAGCGCCGCCGACGGCCATAACTTCAAGATCTATTTCTACGACTGCGACGCGACCAAGCGCTGCAAGGCGCTGCAGTTCTCGGCCGGTTTTGACCTGAAGTCCGGCCTGACCCTGGCCAAGGCCAACGAGTGGAACCGCAAGAACCGCTATCTGAAGGTCTATCTCGACGACGACGGCGACCCCTACGTCCAGTACGACGTCAACGTGAACGCCGGCCGCACGATGTCGGGCCTGGACGATGACTTCAGCGTCTGGACCGGCATGATCGGCGACTTCACCACGTTCATCGACTGGTAGGCCGGACTCCGCGCAGCGCCAGTTGACCCAGCAACGGGGCCGCGTGATGCGGCCCCCAATGGTGCTCGTAGGCGAAGCGCCATTCCCAGAGCGCCGACCGGGTATGGCCCTGCGCCAGGACACGAAGCGCGCGATCGAGCTCCTCGGCGATCTCGCTGACATTGTCGGGCCCGTAGCCGAAGTCCATCTCTTGCTCCAGCCAGTCGGTCAGGGCGGGAAAGCGACGTCCGGCTTGGTCCAGCCAGGCATCGGCGAGCGTGGGCCATCCCTCCACCGCGCTCTCGGCCTCGGAGAGCTCCGGCAGTCCGGTGGCTTCGGCCGCGGCGACCAGCGCCGAGACCTTTTCGGCCAGTTCGGACAGCGAGCCCTCTCCTTCCGCCGCGACGAAGGCTAGAAAGTCCTGGCTGAGCGCGATCCACGCGTTCGGGTCGGTCGCGGCGAGTGAGGACGACATGCCGGTATCCATCCCCCGCGTCATGGGGATCGTCAACGTCACGCCCGACAGCTTCTCGGACGGCGGCCGGTTCCTCGATCCCGGCGCGGCCCTGGAGCAGGCGCGGGCGCTGATCGACGCGGGCGCCGACATCCTGGACATCGGCGGCGAGAGCACCCGGCCGGGCGCGACGCCGGTGCCGGCCGCCGAGGAGATCGCCCGCGTGGTCCCGCTGATCGAGGCGATCCGGGCGACCAGCGACGTTGCGATCTCGATCGACACCATGAAGCCCGCCGTGGCCCGCGCCGCCGTCGCCGCCGGGGCCACGATCTGGAACGACGTGGCCGCCCTGCGGTTCGCGCCAGCATCGTCGGAAATGGGCGCTCCCGAAGTCGCCGCCGAGCTGGGCTGCGAGGTGGTGCTGATGCACATGCTGGGCGAGCCGGGGACCATGCAGGACGACCCGCGCTACGACGACGTCGTCGCCGAGGTCGAGGCCTTCCTGCTGGCCCGCGCCTTCACCGCCATGGCCGCCGGGGTGGCGCGCGAGAAGATCTGGCTGGACCCGGGCATCGGCTTCGGCAAGACCCCGGCCCACAACCTGGCCCTGCTGGCCGCCCTGCCGCGGTTCAAGGCCCTCGGCTATCCGATCCTGCTGGGCTCCAGCCGCAAGCGCTTCATCGCCGCCCTGGACCCTTTGGGCGCCGAAGCCGGCGACCGCTTGGGCGGCTCCCTTGCGGCCCACCTGCACGGCGCGGCGGCGGGCGTGGCGGCGGTGCGCGTGCACGACGTGCGCGAGACGGTCCAGGCGCTGGCGGTGTGGGGGGCGATCGGGGGGGCGGGCCGGCCATGAGCGGTCCCGCCATCACGCTCTGGGGCCGCCGAAGCAGCTTCCATACCCGGAAGGTGATCTGGGCCCTGGAAGAGTTGGCGCTGCCCTACACGCTGGTCGAGGCCGGCTTCGGTGTCGAACCGACGGCGGCCTTGCGCGCCCGCAATCCCAACCTGCTGGCCCCCGTCATCGACGACGCCGGCGTCGTGGTCTGGGAGTCCAACGTCATCGTCCGCTATCTCTGCACGGCCCATGGCGGCGGCGCGCTGGCCCGGGCCTCGAGCCTTCCCGCCCGCTTCGAGGCCGAACAGTGGATGGACTGGAACGCCACGACCCTGTGGCCCGCCCTGCGGCCGCTGCACCACGCCCAGGCGCGGAGCCGGGCGCTGGACGAGGATCGGCGCGCCGTCCTCGAAACCGAGTTCGCGTGCTGGCTCGACGTGCTCGACGGACGGCTCATGACCGTCGGACACCTCGCGGACGACGCCTTCTCGATGGCTGACATCCCGGCGGGCCTGACGATCGAGCGGGCGGCGCGGTTGAAGCTGCTCGGCGACCGGCCGAACCTCCGCCGCTGGTGGTCCGTCCTGGCGGCGCGACCGGCGTTCCCTGGGGAATAGGGAAGCGTCCGCCAACGGCCCCGGTCCCGACATTCGCCGCGTCGTTGCCTATTCGAGCTGCTACCGCCTGCTGACAACCCAATAGGTTATCGCCCTTACCAGCGTGGGGGCGCCGAGCGCCACGCCACCAAGCGTTCCCGCTATCAGCCCGCAAACAGCGATCACATCCAGGTTTTCGAGAAATCCCGAGGGACCGAATAGGGTGAGGGTCTTGAACGCCAAGCCTATCGCGGCGGGGATCGCGCACATCGCGAACCCGCCAAGAAACGGTCGCCACGGAGCTACGGGGCGCTGGACGAGATTTCTCACCATTCGCCAACCTAACACCGCAGCTTGAACGTCCGCAAACCACCCTGGCGCCGTTTCACGACGCCGGCGTCTAGACCCGCGCCAGCCCCGCCCGCTGCGGCAGGGTGTCCGGCGTCCGCACGTCCCAAGCCAGGCCCAGGCGCTCCAGCAGGCGGATGAAGGCGAAACCCCAGTCGGCCTGTCCGGGATAGAGCCCCAGCTTGGCCGAGCCCGGCCAGGCGTGGTGGTTGTTGTGCCAGGCCTCGCCCATCGTCGGGATCGCCGCCCAGGGCACGTCGTGGGCCTGGACGCCCGAGGCGGTCACCAGCCAGCGCTGCGGTCCGGTCGTATGCGCCATGCGGCCGACGTACCAGTGGCCGGTCACCGACACGCAGACCCGCGCGCAGACGCCCCACAGCAGCCAGGACCAGCCGCCCAGCGCGAACAGGGCGATCGCCACGGGCAGCTGCTGCAGCATCCAGGTGCGCTCCAGGAAGCGGTAGAACCGGTCGTCGGCGATCCGGGCCGGGATCGCCTGGCGGGGCGGGCGCGTCAGCACCAGTCGGCCGTGCAGGTTCCAGGCGTAGTCGGTCCAGAAACCGGCGCGGTTGGCGAGGTAGGGATGGCAGGCCGGCTGGCGCTGGCCCCAGTCGCGCAGGTCGTGGGCGGCGATCATCGCCAGCGGCCCGCTCATGCCCACCAGCGTGCCCAGCCACATCATCAGGCGGTCCAGCCACCGGGGGCTCTGGAAGCTGCCGTGGATCAGCCGCCGGTGGAAGCCGACCGAGTGGCCGACCAGCAGGGTGGCGCCGGTCAGGACCACGAACACGCCGAGCCCGCTCCAGCTGAAGACGAAAGGCGCGGCCAGGGCCCCGGCCAGCATGACGCCTTGCCAGAGCGAGGCCGCCGGCGCCCAGACCACCCGGCCCGTGACGGCGTCGCCGCCCGCGTCTTCGGCGATGGAATGGACGGCGTAGGGATCGTCATGAGGGTGCGAACTCATCTGGCGGTTTCCTTTTCGTCCCGGCTCACCGCGACCACCACCCAACCGGCGACGGCGCCGCTCAGGCCGAGGACGACCGTCATGATCAGGAAGGGTTTGGGATCGTCGGCGGAGTGAAAGCCGAGGCCCTGGAGGAGCAGGCTGGACGCCATGAAGGTGGCCAGGCCGCCGAACGCCGCGCCCGCCCAGGGCGAGCGCCATCCCAGGGCCCACAGCATCCACCAGCCGGGTATGCCGATCATGATCAGGCCCATGGCCCATAGGGTCAGTGTGGAGACAAAGACCGTGAGCATGATCAGAGCCGCGCCGACAACCGCCTGTCCGAGAGTCTCCACTTGCGTGGTGGCGAGACCCCCGATCGCGATCGCCGCGCCCGGAAGGCCGGCCCCCGTCAGCGCGCCGGCGACCAGGCCCCGGATCGCGTTCCGCGGCGGCCAGACGGAGTCGTGGCGGGCCGTCGCGCTCATCGGTCGGCGCCTTGCGAGCCGTAGGCCGCTCGCGCCGCCACCCAGCCCACGACCGCGCCGATCAGGGCCAACACGCCGGCCATCGGCAGGAGCCCCCAGGGCTGGTCGGCCAGGCTTGGGTTGAGCCCCAGCCCGAGCATCCAGGACACGACAAGGGTCGCCACGCCGCCGAACCCCGCGCCAGCCCATCGTGAGCGCCATCCCAAGGCGTGCAATGCGGCCCATCCGGGCAGGCCGACCACGATCAGTCCGCCGGCCCAGACCGGAAGCGAGAACAGGAAAAACAGGAACGCGACCGCCACGCCGTTCCCGAACGCCTCGAAACCGCCCTGCATCAGGCTGGCGATCGACACCACGGCAACGACCAGAGCCGCGAGCGACCCTGATCCCGTGAAGGTTCCAGCGGCCAGGGCCCGGGCGACTCTTCCAGGCGACAAGGCGGAGGCGCGGCGAACGATCAGAGCGGCGTCCATGGCGATATCCTCGATTGAAGATAAGTTATTCCTTAAATACCTCATCGCTAATTTGCAAGCGATTAGCGAAGCGCTTAAATACCGTCCCATGCAGCGCGTGTTCGAAGCCCTCTCCTCGACGGTCCGCCGGAAGATCCTGGCCTATCTGGCCCATGCCGAACTGACGGCGGGGGACATCGCCTCGCGCTTTTCGATCTCCAAGCCGGCGGTGTCGCAGCACCTGTCGATCCTGGAGGCGGCGGGCCTGGTGCGCAGCGAGAAGCGCGGCCAGTTCGTGCACTACAGCCTGGTGCGCGACAGCCTGGTCAACACGCTGAACGACTTCGTCCAGGAGGTCTGCCCAGTGTCCAAGCCGCTGAAGACCGAGAGCGCCCGCCTGAAGGGCGAGCACGAGGCCTAGCCGCCCGCCGCGCCCATGCTAGCCTTCTCCCAAAAGGGGGAGGGGGCGATGCTGCGGATCGAACCGGCCGACGGGCTGCGCCAGGCGACGCCGGACGACTGGCAAACGCTGGGCGCCGTCACCGCCGAGGCCTTCGCCGAGGACCCCGTCGCCACCTGGACCTTCGACGGCAAGCCGTGCTTGACGCCGGTGTTCCAGCGCCTGGCGCGCGACGTCTACCTGCCGCGCGGGATCTGCCACCTGGCTGACGGCGACACGGGCGCGACCATGTGGCTGCCGCCGGGACCCAGCAAGGAACTGCCGCCGCTGTCGCTACTGGGCGCGGCGGCCCGGCTGCTGGTCGACGGCGGACCCAGGGCCATGAAGCGCGCCCTGGCCGTCGACGCCGAGATGGTGCGGCGCAAGCCCAAGACGCCGCACGTCTACCTGTTCTCCATCGGGGTGTTGGCCGAGGCGCGGGGCAAGGGGCTGGGGCGGCGGCTGCTGGCGCCGGTCCTGGCCGCCTGCGACGCGGCGGGCCTGCCGGCCTATCTGGAGAACAGCAACCCGGCCAACACCCCGCTCTACGAAGGGGCCGGCTTCCGCACGCTGGAGGTCTTCGCCCCCGCGCCCGGCGCCCCGCCCCTGGCCGCCATGTGGCGCGAGCCACGCGCCTGATCCCGGGCTCTTGCGTCACGCGGCGAAACCGCCAAGCTGCGCGACCTAGTCGGGAGACCCCATGCGTTCCGTTCTCATCGCCGCCGCCGTCGCGTTCGTCGCTCCCCTGGCCCTGGCCGGCTCCGCCCTAGCCGCCGAGCCGGCCCCAAAGCCGGCGAAGGTCCAGCCCGTCCTGAAGACGGTCGCCGCCGACGTCGACGCCAAAGCGCTGGAGGCCACGATCCGGTCGCTGGTGGGCTTCGGCACCCGCCACACACTGTCCGACACCACCTCGGATACCCGGGGCATCGGCGCCGCGCGGCGCTGGACGGCGGCGCGGTTCGCGGCGATCTCCAAGGACTGCGGCGGCTGCCTGACGGTCGATACGCCCAGCAAGACCTTCACCGGCAAGCGCGCCCCGAACGGCGTCGAGATCGTCGACGTGCTGGGCATCCAACGCGGGACCACCGATCCGGACCGGGTGGTGATCATCGCCGGCCACATCGACAGCCGGGTCAACGACGTGATGGACGCGACGACCGATGCGCCGGGCGCCAATGACGACGGCTCGGGCGTGGCGGCGGTGCTGGAGGCGGCGCGGGTGCTGTCCAAGCACAGGTTCCCGGCCACCATCGTCTATGCGGTGCTGTCGGGCGAGGAGCAGGGCCTGTTCGGCGGCCAGCTGCTGGCCCAGACCGCCAAGGACAAGGGCTGGAAGGTCGAGGCCGACCTCAACAACGACATTGTCGGCAATGTCSACGGCATCGGCGGCGTGGTCGACCGCACCCACGTGCGGGTGTTCTCGGAAGGCACCAAGGCGGTCGAGACGCCCGAGCAGGCCAACGCCCGGCGCTATAACGGCGGCGAGGTCGACAGCCCCTCGCGCAACCTGGCCCGGTTCATGGACGGCCTGGCCGACCGCTATGTGAAGGGCCTGGACGTGACGATGGTCTACCGCACCGACCGCTACGGCCGGGGCGGCGACCAGGTGCCGGTGCTGGAGGCCGGCTATCCGGCCGTGCGGGTCACCGAGGCGGCCGAACACTACGACCGTCAGCACCAGACCGTCCGTACCGAGAACGGCCGGGCCTATGGCGACGTGGTCGAGGGCGTGGACTTCCCCTACCTGGCCCAGGTGACGCGGCTGAACGCCGTGACCCTGGCCGCCCTGGCCTCGGCCCCGGCCCCGCCGTCGGGCGTCAAGATCGAGGGCGCGGTCAGCGCCGACACCAAGGTCTCGTGGACGCCCGTCCCCGGCGCGACCGGCTACCGCGTCTGGTGGCGCGGCACGACCGAGCCGCAATGGAGTCACACACGGGCCGTGGGGGCGGAGAGTTCGACGACGCTGAAGACCGTGGTGATCGACGACTGGTTCTTCGGGGTGTCGTCGGTGAGCGCCGACGGCTGGGAGAGCCCGGTGGTGTTCCCCGGCGCGGCGGGGAGCTTCGAGAGCGTGAAGTAGAGACTCGAACAATGGGCGTTTTGAATGAACAAGAGGGAGCGGCGTAATGCCTGAAGTCATCCTTGTGGTCGGGCAGGACTGGGCCAGCGGCGACGAATTGCCGGCGGCGGATCTTCCCGTCATGCCCCGGATTGGGGAAAAAATCGGCATTTCGGGAAAGGTCATGTCGGTGAAGGATGTGAAGCACGACCTGACGCAGGACGATCAAGGGAAAGCCGTGGTGCGGGTTCGGGTGTTGGCGAGTCCTTCGGAAACGCGGACCCTGTTGGGCTGACTGGCGCGGGTAAACGTCCATCCTCGGCGGATAGCGAATGAAGTTCAGCGATTTCAACACCCTGAACTTTCTCGACCGAACTTGTCCTCACCCTTCCAGGCGACCGTATCCTGATGTCACCTGAAGGCATGGGAAGGGCGTCCGGCCGGCGACCGAACGGCTTTTGGGGGTGGACGAGCGGGAAGCGCTCGCCGGTGGTCTTGGGTGACGCCTCGGGCGTCCTGGGCAGGTTTCCCTGAAACATCGGGACGAAACCCAGGCGGCGAGGGATCGGCGGATGCAACAGGCCTGGGCTGAAATCGCCCAGGCGGTCCGGGGTGCGCCAACACCCCGCCCGTCGGGGGCCTCCATCGGAGCCGGTTAAAAATCGGCGCCCCGAAGGCTTCCGGATAACGGCTCCACGCGAAGCGCCTGACTTCGTCGAAACGGTACATTCAACTGCAAATCATCCGGGCGAGGCCCGGGCGCTTCGCACCCTTCCCATCCGCTCACAGCCGCAGGCGTGGGATCACACCCACTTGCCCCCACCTGACCGCTTCGCGGTCTATCCGCCCCCATAGGGGGCGGAGGAAAAAACGCGTGACCTCTTCCCCCCTATGGGGGAAGACGATCGCGAAGCGATCCGTAGGGGGCAAGTGGGTGAGCCACAAACCGCCTACCCCCCACCCCCGACTCCCCGCTAGAACCCCTCCATGACCAGCGCCCCCCACCAAGGCCGCGTGCTCGTCCTCGCCGGATCGGATTCCGGTGGCGGGGCGGGGATCCAGGCCGACATCAAGACCATCACCGCCTTGGGCGGCTACGCGGCCACGGCGATCACGGCGATCACCGTGCAGAACACCCTGGGGGTGACGGGCGTCCATCCGATCCCGCTGGAGATCGTCGAGGCGCAGGCCCGGGCCGTGCTGGACGACATCGGGGCCGACGCCTTCAAGACCGGCATGCTGGGCGACGCCGCCACGGTCGAGGTGGTGGCCCGGGTGCTGGGCAGCGCGAAAGCCGTCCCCGCCGTCATCGATCCGGTGATGATCGCCAAGGGCGGGGCCTCGCTGCTGGCCGAGGCGGCGATCGGGGCGCTGAAGAGCCTGCTGGTCCCGCGCGCCGCCTTGCTGACCCCCAACGCCCCTGAGGCCGCCGCCCTGACGGGCCTGACGGTCGAGACTACCGACGACCTGCGCCGGGCCGGCGAGGCTCTGCTGGAGCTGGGCGCCCACGCGGTGTTGATGAAGGGCGGGCATGTGGAGGGAGAGCGGGTCGTGGACCTGCTGATCACCCGTCAGGGCGAGACCGCCTTCGAGGGCGAGCGGATCCAGACCCGCCACACCCACGGCACCGGCTGCACCCTGGCCAGCGCGTGCGCCACGGGCCTGGCCCAGGGCCTGAGCCTGACCGAGTCTGTGGCCCGGGCCTGGAACTACGTCCACGAGGCCATGCTGCGCGCGCCGGGTTTCGGGGCGGGGCACGGTCCGCTGGATCATGGGTGGATGACCCGCAAATGAGCGAGCTGGAAGCCCGTCTCGTCGACATCGTCCGCGGCGTCCCCACGACGATGCAGGTTCTGCGCACGGCCCGCGACCTGGGCCTGCCCGACGCCATGGTGTTCTCCGGCGCGGTCTACCAGCCGGTCTGGAACCACCTGACGGGCCGGGCGCCGGACTACGGCATCAAGGACTACGACCTGGCCTATCACGACGCCTCCGACACCTCGTACGAGGCCGAGGACGTGGTCATCAAGCGTGTGGCCGCCGCGTTCGAGCCGCCGCTGCGTGACCTGGTCGAGGTGCGCAACCAGGCCCGGGTTCACCTGTGGTTCGAGAAGAAGTTCGGGGCCGACGAGCCCTATCCACCGCTGGCGTCCAGCGCCGACGCCCTGAAGCGCTTCGTGGCCACGGCCTTCTGCGTGGGCGTGCGGATGGAGGCCGACGACAGCCTGTCGGTGTTCGCGCCGTTCGGTCTGGACGACCTGTTCGCCCTGTACCTGCGGCCCAACCCGCTGCGGGTGAAGGGCGCCGGCGGCTGGGCGCGCACGACGGGCTCGGCCAAGGCGCGCTGGCCCGAGATCACGATCGAGGGGGAATAGCGGAGAACATTGTCCCGCGTGACAATGTTCGAATTGATCCGTGACGGGCCCCTGGCTAGGCGTGGCGTGAAGAGGAGCCTCGMCATGCGCCAGTGGACCGTCGACGCCTTCGCCTCGGGCCCGTTCAAGGGCAATCCGGCCTGCGTGGTCGAGCCGTTCGACGCCTGGCCCGACGCGGCGTGGATGCAGGCCCTGGCGGCCGAGAACAACCAGGCCGAGACCGCCTTCCTGCTGCGCACCGCCGATCCGGCGCGGTTCGGCCTGCGCTGGTTCACCCCCACCGTCGAGGCCCCGATCTGCGGCCACGCCACCCTGGCCAGCGCCCATGCGCTGTTCGAGGAGCTGGGCGTCGACGTCCCCCTGCTGACCTTCGACACCCTGGCGGGCGACCTGACCGTGCGTCGGGTCGGCGGCGTGCTGGGCGGGGAGGGGCTGGAGATGGACTTCCCGGCCGACCCGCCGCGCCGGGTCGAGGCGGGGCCCGACCTGGCCCGCGCGCTGGGCGCCGAGCCGCTGGAGGTCTGGGCGGGGCAGTACCTGCTGGCCGTGGTCGCCGACGAGGCGACGGTGCGGGGGTTGGCGCCGGACCTGGCGCTGCTGAACACGGTCGGGGGCGGGCTGGCCAAGGGCGGGGCGGGACAGGTGATCGTCGCCGCGACGGCCGATGCGGGCCGCGACTACGCCGTGGTCAGCCGGTTCTTCGCGCCGGGCTGCGGCATCCCCGAGGACCCGACCACGGGCTCGGCCCACTGCATCCTCATGCCGTTCTATGGCGAGCGGCTGGGCGCGGACACCCTTCGTTTCCACCAGGCCTGTCCGGGCCGGGGCGGGGACCTGGAATGCGAAAACCGCGGCGCGCGCGTTCTGTTGCGCGGCCGCGGCTTCACGATGGTGGAGAGCCGGTTGAGGGTGGGACCGGCTCACCGTTAGCCCTCACGGGCTTAGTAGCGACGGCCGTAACGGTCGCCGTCGTGGCGCTCGTAGCGGATCTGGGCGCTGATGCGGTCATAGCGACGATCCAGGTCGGCGCGTTCCCAACCGCTCAGGCCGCCGCGACGATAGCGGCTTTCCAGACGGGCGGTTTCACGCAGGTCGCCCTTCAGGCGCCAGGCTTCGTTGCGGGTCAGGCCGCCGCTGCGGATGCCCATGTCGATGCGCTGGTCGAGGCGGGCGACGCGATCGCCGCCGACGTCTTGATAGCCACGGTCGTAGCCGCGGTCATAACCACGGTCGTAGCCGTAGGCCTGGGCCGAGGCGACAGCGGGGACGGCGGCGGCAATAGCCGAGACCGCGGCGATCGAAAGCAGGATCTTCTTCATCGGTACGGTTCCTCTTGAACATTTCCGACGCCCGACGGGACGACGTTGATGACAAGAGACCACACCCAGCCTGAAGCGGTTCTGAGCCGCTCGTTATGTTCTGTTCAGGTACCTGAACACCCCAAACGGCGGGATGAGCGGTTCTAAGCCGCCGCCGTCTTCGCGCCGTCGCGCCGGGCGATGGCCACGGCCGTTTCGATGGCGTYGTACAGCTTGGTGACCTCGATCGGCTTGGCGACGTGGCCGTCCATGCCGGCGGCCATGTAGCCCTCGACCTGGTGGACCAGGGCGTTGGCGGTGACGGCGACGATCGGGATGCGCTTGCGGCTCTCGCTGACTTCCAGCGCGCGGATGGTGCGGGCCGCCTCGACGCCGTCCATCACCGGCATGTGGATGTCCATCAGGACGATGTCGTGGCCGCCGCGCTTCCAGGCCTCGACGCAGGCCGCGCCGTCGGCCACCAGCTCGACCTCGGCGCCCAGCGGGGCCAGGACGGCGGCGATGACCTTCTGGTTGGTCGGATTGTCGTCGGCGGCCAGCACCCGCAGGCGGCGCTCGGATTCGATCGGCGGCGGGGCCGCCTCGACTTGGGCCGGCACGGTGGCCTCGCCGCGCGGCATGGCCMCCACGACGGTGAAGGTCGAGCCCTGGCCCTCGCGGCTCTGCACATGGACGCCGCCGCCCATCAGGGTGGCCAGCTCGTTGCAGATCGACAGGCCCAGGCCTGAGCCGCCGAACCGGCGGGTGGTCGAACTGTCGGCCTGGACGAACTTGTCGAACAGGCGGGGCAGGGTCTCGGCGTCGATGCCGATGCCGGTGTCGACCACGTCGACGCGCAGGCCGCTGCCGTCGTCGGCCGAGGCGAAGCGCACCGAGACGCTGCCTTCCAGCGTGAACTTCAGGGCGTTGGAGACCAGGTTGCCCAGGATCTGGCGCAGGCGGTCGGCGTCGCCGCGCCACGAGCCCAGCGCTTCAGGCGCGACGAAGACGCCGAACTCCAGGTTCTTGGCCCGGGCCTGGGTCGTGTAGGACTCGCGGACCGACAGGGCCAGGCTGGCCAGGTCGAAGTCGCGCTCCACCAGGTCCAGGCGCCCGGCCTCGATCTTCGACAGGTCCAGCACGTCGTTGAGCACCGACAGCAGCAGGCCGCCGGACTCGCGGATCACCGACAGGCGCTCGCGCTGGGCGGGGCTGAGCTCGCCCATGGCCATCACCTCGGTCATGGCCAGCACCCCGTTCAGCGGGGTGCGGATCTCGTGGCTCATATTGGCCAGGAAGTGCGACTTCAGGACGTTGGCGGCGTTGGCGTCGTCGCGCGCCTTGACCAGCTCGGCCATGGCGCCGCGCAGGTCGTGGTCGTTGATCTCCAGTCGCGAGACCAGATGGTTGAAGCTGTCGGTCAGGCTCTGGAAGACGTCGTCGTCGGCGGCCTGCTCCACCGGCTTGAACTGGCCGTTGGCGGCGACCTCGCGCATGGCGTTGGACAGGCGCTCCATCGGCTTGGTCATGCGGCGGGCCAGGCCGTTGGCCAGCAGGATCGCCAGGCCGGCCGAGCCGAAGAACAGGGTGCCGGTCAGGGCCAGGTCGCGGGCGACGATGTCGGTCAGGCTGGGACGGCGGGCCGCCAGGGACAGGGTGCCCACCCGCCGGTCGCCCAGCTTGATCGGGCGGACCAGGGTGTCGACCTCGGCGTCCTTGGCCACACCGACCTGGGCGACCACCTGGCCCCGCAGATCGGTCAGCTGCACGGACACCACGTTGGGGGCCTTGGCCACCGCCTCGAGGGCGCGATAGGCGCCGACCATGTTGTGGTCGGCCATCGGCCCGGCGGCGCCGGCCGCCACCATCTGGGCCAGGATCTCGTGGTTGGCCTGGGATTCCTGACGGGCGACGCTCCACTGCTGGAGCATGAAGCACAGGCACGCCGCTAGGAGCGCGGCCACCGTGGTGGTCAGCGCGACAGCCGCGATTCGCGCCTGCAAGGGCGCGTGCGTCGCGGCTCCAGAGCTGCGGCTCTCGTCGATCATTTCCCGTCCCAGGAGAATCCTAGAGGTCCACCCTCGCCCAATCTTCCTAACGCTTCGCTTCCAAAATACCGCGCTCGCCGTACAAAACAACGTTAACGCGCATTTCTCATTGCGTTCTTCTTAACTTTTCGTTTACCTCTTCCCTTAGTCTTTCATTAAGGAGATGGGGCGTTGGAAAAGGTTTTCGTCGTCAAACGGGTTGCCGCGAAGCTGCATGGCAGCGAAGCCGCTATTGACACCGCCATGGTTCAAGTCGCCGACCTGATGGCCGACATGGTCCAGGCCCGGAAGGATCTGAAGGTGTCGGCGACGGTCGCGTCGGGCGCCACCGACAAGGTCATGGCCGCCCTCGCCGCCCTGGCCGAAGCCCGCACCGTGATGGTCGCGGCCCACGCCGAACTGGATGAAGCCCGCCTTCGCCTGGGCGTCCGCACCAAGATGATGGGCTGGGATCCGAAGGACAGCTCGCTCAAGACCGAGGAAGAAGAGCGCCTGGCCGAAGCCAGCTAAGCAATATTGCAAGAGTTTAATCCCTAGGGTCTCTAATTCGGGTTAGAGACTCTAGGGATGCACAGCCAACTCGCGCCTCTTATGGGATGGATCGCCACACTTCTGGTGTGCGGTTTGGCGTGGGTGCGCGGCGGGCCCGCGGAGCGTTGGGGCAGCGTGATCGTGCTGGCCGGCTCCGTCGTCTACCTGCTGATCCTGCTGTTCCTTCCCCCATCCTCGCAGTCCGTGGTCAACCTGCTCTGCGAAGGGATCTACGGCTTCAGCTTCCTGATGCTGGCCATGCGCTACACCAGTCCCTGGCTGGGCGGCGCGATGCTGCTGCAGGCGATCCAGTTCAGCCTGCACGCCTACTACCTCGTCGGCGAACGCCCGCACGACTACACCTATGGCCTGGTCAATAACCTCAACTCCATCGGCGTGCTGATCTGCATCCTGCTGGGCATCGCCGCCAATTGGCGGCGGCGGGCCACCGCCCGGAAATAGTTTCGCTAGAAAATAATTTCCCTGGGCGGACGATTTGTCCGCCACGCGGCAAAATCTCTCCTTGCCTTCGTCGACGAAACGGGGTTTCTCGCCGGCGGGCCACATCCCCCCAACGGGATGCAGTCCATCTGTAAGGATGGGAGACATCGCTATGACCACGACCCTCGCCAAGCCGGCGATCCGCCCGGCTCGTCCCGAGTTCTCTTCCGGCCCCTGCGCCAAGCGCCCCGGCTGGACCCCCGAAAATCTCAGAAACGCCGTCCTGGGCCGGTCGCACCGCTCCAAGCTGGGCAAGGGCCGCCTGAAGGCCGCCATCGACCAGACGCGCGAAGTCCTGGAAGTCCCCGCCGACTTCCTGATCGGCATCGTCGCCGGTTCGGACACCGGCGCCGTCGAAATGGCGATGTGGTCGATGCTGGGCGCCAAGCCCGTGCAGCTGCTGGCCTTCGAGTCCTTCGGCAAGGACTGGGTCACCGACGTGACCAAGCAACTGAAGCTGCCGAACGTGGAAGTGCTCGACGCGCCCTACGGCCAGCTGCCCGACACCTCCAAGGTCGATCCGGCCAAGGACCTGGTCTTCACCTGGAACGGCACCACCTCGGGCGTCCGCGTCCCGAACGCCGACTTCATCAGCGCCGACCGCGAAGGCATCACCATCTGCGACGCCACCAGCGCCGCCTTCGCCCAGGACCTGGACTGGACCAAGCTCGATGTCGTGACCTTCTCCTGGCAGAAGGCGCTGGGCGGCGAGGGCGCGCACGGGATCCTGATCCTGTCGCCGCGCGCGGTGGCCCGCCTGGAGAGCTACACCCCCGCCTGGCCGATGCCGAAGCTGTTCCGCATGACCAAGGGCGGCAAGATCGCGGCCGACATCTTCGAGGGCGCGACGATCAACACGCCGTCGATGCTGTGCGTCGAGGACGCCCTGGACGCCCTGAAGTGGGCCTCGTCCATCGGCGGCCTGGAAGCCATGCAGGCCCGCGCCGACCAGAACCTGGCCGTGCTGGCCGACTGGGTGGCCAAGACCCCGTGGGTCGAGTTCCTGGCGGCGACGCCTGAGATCCGGTCCAACACTTCGGTGTGCCTGAAGGTCGTCGATCCCAAGATCACGGCCCTGTCGGACGACGCCCAGGCCGACTTCGCCAAGAAGCTGGCTTCGCTGCTCGAGAAGGAGGGCGCGGCCCTCGACATCGGCGGCTATCGCGACGCCCCGGCCGGCCTGCGCATCTGGTGCGGCGCCACCGTCGAGGCTTCGGACCTCGAGGCCCTGACGCCTTGGCTGGACTGGGCTTTCGCCTCCGTCTCGGCCGAACTGGCCGCCGCCTGATCCTGCGCCTTCCCTCCCCCTCGACGGGGGAGGGACCAGCGGCCCCGCCGCTCAAGCCAACACCCCCATTCCGTCCTTCCCGCAGCCGGAAGGCCCGAAAGCAAGAGAGCTCCCATGACCGCTCCCCGCGTCCTCATCGCTGACAAGCTCAGCCCCGCCGCCGTCGACATCTTCAAGAACCGCGGCCTGGACTTCGACATCAAGACCGGCCTGTCCAAGGACGAGCTGATCGCCGTGATCGGCGACTACGACGGCATCGCCATCCGCTCGGGCGCCAAGCTCGACAAGGACGTGATCGCCGCCGCCCATAAGCTGCGCGTCATCGCCCGCGCCGGCATCGGCGTCGACAACGTCGACATCCCGGCCGCCACCGCCAAGGGCATCGTGGTGATGAACACGCCCTTCGGCAACTCGATCACCACGGCCGAGCACGCCATCGCCATGATGTTCGCCCTGGCCCGCCAGCTGCCCCAAGCCGACGCCTCCACCCAGGCCGGCAAGTGGGAGAAGAACCGCTTCATGGGCGTGGAGCTGTTCGCCAAGACCCTGGGTCTGATCGGCGCCGGCAACATCGGCGGCATCGTCGCCGACCGGGCGCTGGGCCTGAAGATGAAGGTCGTGGCCTACGACCCCTTCCTGTCGCCGGAACGCGCCATCGAGATCGGCGTCGAGAAGGTCGAGCTGGAAGAGCTGCTGGCCCGCGCCGACGTCATCACCCTGCACACGCCGCTGACCGACAAGACCCGCAACATCCTGTCGGCCGAGAACCTGGCCAAGACCAAGAAGGGCGTGCTGATCGTCAACTGCGCCCGCGGCGGCCTGGTCGACGAGACGGCCCTGCGCAAGCTGCTGGACGACGGCCACGTGGGCGGCGCGGCCTTCGACGTGTTCGTCACCGAGCCGGCCAAGGAAAACCCGCTGTTCGGTTCGGACAAGGTCGTGGCCACCCCGCACCTGGGCGCCAGCACCAGCGAGGCCCAGGAGAATGTGGCCCTGCAGGTCGCCGAGCAGGTCAGCGACTACCTGCTGACCGGCGCGGTCACCAACGCCCTGAACAGCCCGTCGATCACGGCGGAAGAAGCCCCCAAGCTGAAGCCGTTCGTGGCCCTGGCCGAGAAGATCGGCGCCCTGGCCGGCCAGATKGTCGACTTCGGCATTTCGGCCATCGACATCGCCTTCGAGGGCGAGGTCTCCAAGCTGAACGTCAAGCCGATGAGCTCGGCCGCCCTGGCCGGGATCCTCAAGCCGATGCTGGCCGAGATCAACATGGTCTCCGCCCCGGCCGTGGCCAAGGAGCGCGGGATCACCGTCTCGGAGAGCCGCCAGGAGGTCAGCCCCACCTATGACAGCCTGATGCGCATCACCATCACCACCGAGAAGGGCAAGCGCGCCTTCGCCGGTACGGTGATCGCCGGCGCGCCGCGCATCGTCGAGGTCAAGGGCATGGAGCTGGACGCGGGCTTCTCGCCGGCCATGCTCTACATCAACAACCTGGACAAGCCGGGCTTCATCGGCGCCCTGGGCATGCTGCTGGGCGAGGCGGGCGTCAACATCGCCACCTTCAACCTGGGCCGCGTCTCGGCCGACGAGGACGCCATCGCCCTGGTCGGCGTCGACCAGGCCCCGGACGAGGCCCTGCTGGCCAAGATCCAGGCCCTGCCGCACGTCAAGGAAGCCCGCGCCCTGACGTTCTAGGATCGCTCTGCTCCTTCTCCCCTTGCGGGAGAAGGTGGCCTGCGTAGCAGGCCGGATGAGGGGTCTCTCAAAAGCTTAAGCCGCGTTCGATCGTTCGACTGGGCGCGGCTTTTGCGTTCGTGCGACCCCTCACCCGACGGTCCTGCGGACCGCCACCCTCTCCCGCAAGGGGAGAGGGAAGACGGTGCAGACCGCGTGCAGCCGGCGAGAGGATATGGCCGAGGCGTCGTCCCGCCATTTTCAAGCCTCACCGGAACGGCTAGGTGCGGGAGACCCAACCCGGAGCCTCGATGTCCATCCGCGCCCGCAAGATCAACCGCCTGGTCTTCATCGTCTTCCTGGCCGCCTCGGCCTACGCCCTGGCCCGGGCCCTGCTGCCCGACGACGACAGCATCGGCCTGATCCCGTGGGACAAGGCCAAGCACTTCATCGTCTTCTACGTGCTGAGCATCCTGGCCGCCCTGGCCCTGCCGCAGAGCCGGCTGCACCGCATCGGCCTGGTGATCCTGGCGTTCGGCGGCGGGATCGAGATCCTGCAGGGCTTCGTCGGCCGCGACGCCTCGTGGTTCGACCTGTTCGCCGACGCCTGCGGCATCAGCGCCGCCTTCGGACCGATGCTGGTCAGCCAGTGGTGGCGCGGCAAGGCGCGGTTCTAGATTTCACTTCCGCTCATCCCGGCGAATGCCGGGACCCAGATGGAATGGCGGTGAGGTTGACGCCACAAGCGCTGAGCCCTTCCAATCCACTACCCAGCTTTAGGATCTGGGTCCCGGCATTCGCCGGGATGAGCGGTTCTTGAGAGTTCTCAGAACTTCCCGCCGCGCCCCTCGCCGTCCTTGAACCGCGCGGCGCCGGCGCGGGCCTCACGGCGCAGCGGCTCCAGTCCGCCGATCCCTTCGGCCTTCAGGGCCTCCTCCAGCGAGGCGTCCCACTGGCCGAAGGCCGAGGCGCGGTCGGCGCGCAGGCAGACCTGCGGGAAGGCGGCGATCTGGGCGGCCAGGGTCTGGGCCGCCGTCAGCGCCTGACCCGCCGGGACCACGCGGTMGGCCAGGCCCCAGCTCAGCGCCTCGGCCGCCTCGACCGCGCGGCCCGTCAGGATCATGTCCAGCGCCCGGCCCTGGCCGACAATGCGGGGCAGCCGCACCGTGCCGCCGTCGATCAGCGGCACGCCCCAGCGCCGGCAGAACACCCCGAAGATCGCGGCTTCCGACGCCACCCGCAGATCGCACCACAGGGCCAGCTCCAGTCCGCCGGCCACCGCGTGGCCCTCGACGGCGGCGATCACCGGCTTGGACAAGAGCCGCCGCGTCGGCCCCATCGGACCCTCGCCGACCGGGTCGTAGCGCTCGCCCTCGCCGGAGGCGGCGACGGCCAGGTCGAACCCCGCGCAGAACGTCCCGCCCGCCCCGGTCAGCACGGCCACGGCGGCGACCTCGTCGGCCTCGAAGGCGTCGAAGGCGGCGCGCAGCTGCAGGGCCGCCTCGGGGTTCACTGCGTTGCGTTTCTCCGGGCGATTGATCGTGACGGTCCAGACCGGGCCGTCGGTGGCGACATCGACTTCGCTCATGTTCAGGCTCCTTCAGCCGCCAGGCGCAGCTCGCGATAGGCCGCCACCAGCGCGTCCTGGCTGAAGGCGAGGTTGCGGCCGCTGGGATTGGGCAGGACCCAGGCCACGGCGCCGCCGAAGGGCTCGGCTTGCCGTCCCCAGGACACGACCCGGCGATCCATTATGGCCGAATAGGCGGCCTTGCCCAGGAAGGCGACATGGCGCGGCGCCCACCGCCGGACCCAGGCCTCGAACCCGGCGGCGGCCTCCACGAACTCCGACCGCGCCAAGTCGTCGACGCCGGCCGTGGGCCGCTCGACCACGCTGGTGATCCCCAGGCCGTAGGCCAGCAGGCCGGCGTCGTTCTCCGCCGCGATCAGGTCCGGCGTGAACCCGGCCAGGTGCAGCACCCGCCAGAACCGGTTGCTCCGGCCGACGAAATGATGGCCCGAGGCGGCGGCCGACAATCCCGGGTTCAGCCCGCAGAACACGACCGACAAGCCGGGCGCGACGATGTCCGGAAGCGGCTTAGACATTGAGCGCCCTCGTCCCGCTGATGAACGGACTGCCGCGCACGTAGAAACGCAAGAGCCGGTCGGCATCCTTGGTGATGCCGATCCGGACGCTGAGCCCGATCTCGCCGGGATCGACCTCGTCGCGTCCCAGCCAGAGCGGGCCCTCCGCACACAGGTCGAGGCCGTCGGCCCAGGGGCCTATCTGCAAGGCCTGGCACAGCCGCCCCGGCCCCCGCGCCAGGTCGCGCGGCTTTTCGGTCCCGCGGTTGGCCTGCATCAGGGCGATCCCCTCCAGCGGCTCCAGCGCCCGGATCAGCACGCCGGCCCCGATCCCTTCGGCCTCGCTGGAGACGTTCAGCATCCAGGACGTGCCGTAGTTCAGATAGACATAGGCGTGGCCGCGCTCGAGGAACATGGGGCGGGTGCGGGGCGTCATGCCCCGGAAGGCGTGGCTGGCCGCGTCGCCCAGGACATAGGCCTCTGTCTCGACGATGCGGCCGCTGATGACGCCCTCGGCCGTCTCGCGCACCACCACCTTGCCGACCAGGAAGCGGGCCAGGGCGGCCGTGTCGACCGGCAGCTCGTCCCGGGTCAGCCGCGTGGTCACCAGCTGTCCACCCGCACCGCCCAGGGCCGCGTCACGCCCGCGGCCGCGTCCAGCCCACCCAGGATCCAGCGACGGGTGTCGGCCGGGTCGATCACGGCGTCGATCTCCAGGGCCGCGGCCATGCTGGTCGCCTTGCCGGCCGCATAGAGCTTGGCGACCAACTGGTCGTAGAGCGCCTTCTGGTTGGCCGGATCGGTCTCGGCCTCCAGTTCCTTGCRGTAGCCCAGCCGCACCGCGCCCTCCAGGCCCATGCCGCCGAACTCGCCGGTCGGCCAGGCGGCGATGAACAGCGGGGCGTGGAAGCTGCCGCCGGCCATGGCCTGGGCGCCCAGGCCGTAGCCCTTGCGGGTGACCACGGTCAGCAGCGGTGTGCGCAGCTTGGCGCCGGCGATGAACTGGCGGCTGACCCGCCGCACGGCGCCGGCGTCCTCGCTGTCGGGACCCACCATGAAGCCGGGGGTGTCGCACAGGCTGAGCACCGGCAGGCCGAAGGCGTCGCACAGCTGCAGGAACCGCGCGGCCTTCTCGGCTCCGTCGCCGTCGATCGCCCCGCCCAGGTGGCGCGGATCGTTGGCGATCAGCCCCAGGGGGCGGCCCTCGATCCGGACCAGGCCGGTGATCATCCCCGCCGCGAAGCCGCCGCGCAGCTCAAGGAACGAGCCGGTGTCGACCAGTCCGGCGATCAACGCCCGCACGTCATAGACCCGCAGGCGGTTCTCCGGCACGGCCTGGCGCAGCAGGCGCTGGTCGGGACAGGTCCAGTCCACCGTCGCGCCCTGGAAATAGGACAGGGCCTGCTTGGCCAAACGCGTGGCGTGGGCCTCGTCGTCGGCCAGGATGTCGATCACGCCGTTGGCCCACTGATGCGCCGCCGGGCCGATCTGCTCGGGCCGGAACACGCCCAGCCCGCCGCCCTCGATCATGGCCGGGCCGCCCATGCCCAGGTTCGAGTCCTTGGTGGCGATGATGATCTCCGACAGCCCGGCGATGGCGGCGTTGCCGGCGAAGCAGCGACCGGCGACGATGGCGATCTTGGGCACGACGCCGGACAGGGCCGCCAGGCTGCGGAAGGTCGGCACGTCCAGGCCCGCCACCGCCGTGGTGTCGGTGTCGCCCGGCCGTCCGCCGCCGCCCTCGGCGAACCAGACGATCGGCAGGCGCTGCTCTTCGGCCACGGCCAGCAGGCGGTCGGACTTGCGGTGGTTCATCGCCCCCTGCGTGCCGGCCAGCACGGTGAAGTCGTAGGCCAGGGCCGCGACCCGGGCCTTGTCCGGGGGGAACAGCGCGCCGTTGACGCTGCCCACGCCGGTGATCAGGCCATCGGCGGGCGTGGCGGCGATCAGGTCCTCGGTCGAGCGCCGGCGTTTCTGGGCGGCGATGGCCAGGGCGCCGTATTCCAGGAAGCTGCCCGGATCGACCAGGTCGTCGATGTTCTCGCGCGCGGTGCGGTGGCCGGTCTTGCGGCGCTTGGCCACCGCCTCGGGCCGGGCCTCGTCCAGGGTGAAGCGATGGCGGGCGATGACCTCGGCGTGGTCGGGGCGGATCGCGTCGGGATCGACGACTTCGGCCGCCAGGGCCTCATCGCCCTCGACCTCGGCGGGCTCCAGATAGAGCAGGGGCTGGCCCGGCCGCACCGGCTCGCCCGGCGAGACGGCGACCCGCACCACCCGGCCGCCGGTCTGCGCGTGGACCAGGTGCTCCATCTTCATGGCCTCCAGCACGGCCACCGCCTGGCCGGGGCGCACCAGGTCGCCCTCGGCCACCTCGACGACGCCGACCAGGGCCTGCAGCGGGGCGACGACCGCGCCCTCCTCGGCGCCGAAGGCGGGACCGGCGGCCGGCGCGCCGACGGCCTCGAACAGCCGCCCGGCCTCGCGGTCGATGAAGTCGGTGGTCGCCGTCCCGTCGATCGTGGCCGGCTCGGCCAGCAGCACGCGCAGCAGCGGGATGGTGGTGTCGACGCCCTCGATGCGGAACTCGGCCAGGGCCCGGGCCGCGCGTCCCGCCGCCTCGGCCGGCGTCCGGCCGCGCCCCACGACCTTGGCCAGCAGGCTGTCATAGGCGCCGGTGACGACCTGTCCCGCCGCGCCCGCCCCGTCGACCCGCACGCCGGGACCGCCCGGGGGCCGGTAGGCGGTGATCGTCCCGGTCGAGGGCTGGGGCGTCCCGTCGGCGGCTAGGGTCTCCAGATTGACCCGGCCCTCGATCGCATAGCCGTGGGCGGGTGGCGTCGTGGCCAGGCCGACGTCCGCCAGGCCGGCCCCGCCGGCCAGCTCGAACTGGGCGCGGACCAGATCGACGCCCGTGACCTCCTCGGTCACCGTGTGCTCGACCTGGAGCCGGGCGTTGACCTCGATGAAGGCGAACGCTCCATCGGCGCCGACCAGGAATTCCACCGTCGCCAGGGTGCGATAGCTGGCGCACAGGCGGACGGCGGCGTCGAACAGGGCGGCGCGGGTCGCGTCCGGCAGGTTCGGGGCGGGGGCGATCTCGACCAGCTTCTGGCGGCGGCGCTGCAGCGAGCAGTCGCGGTCGCCCACGGCCACCACCTGCAGCCCGTCGCCGGCCACCTGCACCTCGATGTGGCGGGCGCCGTCCATCAGCCGCTCGGCATAGAGCGCGCCGTCGCCGAACGCCGCCTGGGCCTCGCGGGCGCAGGCCTCGAAGGCGGCCTCGACCTCGCCGGCCTCGCGCACCGGGCGCATGCCGCGCCCGCCGCCGCCGGCCGCCGCCTTCAGCATCATTGGCCCGTGATGGGCGAAGAACCGCTGGGCGGCGGGCAGGTCCAGGGCGCCGGTCCCCTCGATCAGGGGCACGCCCTTGGCCAGGGCCAGGGAGCGGGCCAGGGCCTTGTCGCCGAAGGTCTCCAGATGGGCGGGGGAGGGGCCGACGAAGGTGATCCCCACCGCCGCGCAGGCCCGGGCCAGGGCCGGGTTCTCGGCCAGGAAGCCGTAGCCGGGGTGCAGGGCGTCGCAGCCGGCGGCCTGGGCGGCGCCCACCACGGCGGCGATGTCGAGATAGGCGCGCGGGCCGGCGCCGGGCAGGGCGGTCGCCGCATCGGCCGCCGTCACGTGCGGAGCGTCGGCCTTGTCGGTCGCGAACACCGCCACGCCGGCGATCCCCAGCTCCGCCGCCGCCCGGGCGATGCGGACGGCGATCTCGCCGCGATTGGCGATCAGTACGCGCTTGAAGGGCAGGGCGAAGGGCATGGGAACTCCCGGCGGCTTCATACGGCCGTTTGACGCACCATGACGGGCTCCGCTTGACTCTCCAACCCCGGAAGATCAGAACAAAAGTGGAACATTGGAGATGCGAGGATGGCCGGGGCGAAACCCGCCCTTTCGGCTTTGAGAGCCCAGATCGCCGCCCTGGAGGCGGGGACCCGGACTCCGCCTCCCGTCCTGCCGTTCGGCGATCCGCGCATCGACGGCTGTTTCCCGGCCGGCGGCCTGCAGCGCGGCGGCTGGCACGAGGTGGGCGGTTCGGGGCTGGAGGAGGAGACGGGCGCCGCGCCCGCCGCCTTCACCGCCCTGATGCTGCGCCCCTTGGCCGCCAAGGGGGCGGTGGTCTGGGTGATGCGGCGCGACGACCTGCACGCGCCGGGCCTGGTCAATCTGGGCTTCCCCGTCCAGCGCCTGATCCAGGTGCGGGCCCGCGACGAGGCCGAGGTGCTGGCGGTGCTGGAAGACGCCCTGGCCACGGTGGGCGTCGCCGCCGCGATCGGCGAGGCCGAAAGCCCCGACCTCAAGGCCGGCCGTCGCCTGCAGCTGGCCTGCGAGCGGCGCGGCGCGACGGGCGTGCTGCTGCGGCGACGGCCCTATGGCGGACCGGCGGGCARGGCGCGGGAGGTTTCCGGCGCGGCCGCCCAGACCCGCTGGCGCATCGCCGCCGCGCCCAGCCAGCCGCCGCCGGGCGAGCCGGGCCTGGGCCCGCCGCGCTGGCGCGCCGAACTCGAACGCTGCCGGGGCGGTCGTCCCGGCGCCTGGATCCTCGAACAAGCGGAGGCCCTTGATGGCCCGCATCCTTTCCGTCTGGTGTCGCAACTGGCCGATCACGACGTGGCGGCGGGTGAACCCGAACTTCGGCTCGTCGGCTGAAACCCCCTCCGGGGCTTTGGTGGCGGCGAAGCCGACGAAGGGGACTCCACCGCCCCCCGTCGCCCTGGTCGCCACCGAGGGCGGGACCCGCCGTCTGGCCGCCGTCGACGAGGCGGCCGCCTTGCTCGGCCTGCACGTCGGCCAGAAGGCCGCCGACGCCGCGGCCCTGGTCCCGGACCTGGTGACCGCCGACCACGACCCGGACGGCGACCGCGCGGCGCTGGAGATCCTGTGCGACTGGTGCGTGCGCTTCTCGCCCGCCGTGGCCATCGACGGCCTGGACGGCCTGTTCCTGGATGTCGAGGGCGTCTCGCACCTGTGGGGCGGCGAGGCCATGATGCTGGACGACCTGCTGGACCGCCTGGCCCGCTGGGGCGCGCCGGCCCGGGGCGCGATCGCCGACACCCCTGGCGCGGCATGGGCCCTGGCCCGCTACGCCCCCGACCGCACCATCGCCCCGCCCGGCGGCCAGGCTCCGCTGGTGGCGCTCTTGCCCGTCGCCGCCCTGCGCCTGGACGAGGCGGCCCAGGCCCAGCTGCCGCGCCTGGGGTTGTTCAGCGTCGGCCAGCTTCTGGCCCTGCCGCGCGCCCAGCTGGCCAAGCGCTTCGGCCTTTCCGCCGTGCTGCGCATCGACCAGGCCCTGGGCGCGGCCCGCGAGGCCCTGACCTTCCGTCGCCCCGCCACGCCCTGGTTCGACCGCCTGGCCTTCTTCGAGCCGATCAGCGCCCTGGAGGACCTGGAGCGGGTGACGTCCGACATCTGCGCCCTGCTGTGCGCGCGGCTGGAGGCCGAGGGCCAGGGCGCGCGGCGGTTCGAGCTGGTGTTCCACCGCCTGGACGGCAAGGACCAGCCGGTGCGCGTGGGCCTGTCGCGTCCGGGCCGCGACGCCGTGCGGATCGCCAAGCTGCTGAAGCCGAAGCTGGATGTGGTCGATCCCGGTTTCGGGATCGAGGTCGTCACCCTGTGGACCGACGACGTCGAGCCGTTGTCGACGGCGCAGCGCAGTCTCGACGCCGACGGCGGGGTCAGCCTGGAGGAGGGCCTGGCGCCGCTGATCGACCGGCTGATCAACCGCCTGGGCGAGGATCGGGTCTGGCGCGCCGACCCGCACCAGAGCCATGTGCCCGAGCGCTCGGTGGCGCGTCATGCGCCGCTGGAGTCCTTACCGGACGACGCCTGGGATCCCGACCGTCCCAGGCCCTCGCGCCTGCTGCGTCGACCCGAGGCGATCGAGGTGATGGCCAAGCTGCCCGACGATCCGCCGGTCCAGTTCCGCTGGCGCGGCAAGTCGCGCCGCGTGCGCCTGGCCGAGGGGCCCGAGCGGATCGGCCAGGAATGGTGGCGCAAGGCCTTCGACGAGATCGGCCCGGGCAAGGTGCGCGACTATTACCGGGTGGAGGACGAGGGCGGCGAGCGGTTCTGGATCTTCCGGGCGGGGCTGTACGGCGATGGGGAGAAGGCCCCGAAGTGGTGGTTGCATGGCTTGTTCGGGTAAGTCCCTCCCCCACGGGAGGAGGGTCTGATGGCGGGCTACGCCGAGCTCCAGGCCACCACCAACTTCTCCTTCCTGCGCGGGGCCTCCCACGCGGACGAGTTGATGACGACCGCCGAAGGCCTGGGCCTGGCCGCTGTCGGGGTGGCCGACCGTAACAGCCTGGCCGGGGTGGTCCGCGCCTGGACGGCGGCCAAGGACCTCAAGGTCCGCGCCCTGACCGGCTGCCGGCTGGACTTCATGGACGGGACGCCCAGCCTGCTGGTCTATCCGTCMGACCGCGAGGCCTTCGCCCGCCTGACCCGCCTGCTGACCGTCGGCCAGCGCCGGGCCGAGAAGGGCGAATGCCATCTCACCTGGAAGGACTTCCTGGAGCACGCCGACGGCCAGCTGGCCCTGGTCGTGCCGCCCGCGAAACTGGACGAGACCTTCGAGACGGACCTGACCCGCATGGCCGGAGAGTTGCGCGGCCGGGTGTGGCTGGCCGCCAGCCGGGCCTACGCCGCCCAGGACCTCAAGCGCCTGTCGCGGCTGTCGGACCTGGCGCGCGAGGCCAGGGCGCCGATGGTCGCCACCAACGACGTGCTCTATCACGGCCCCGAGCGGCGGCCGCTGCAGGACGTGATGACCTGCATCCGCGAGGGCTGCGCGATCACCGAGGCCGGCTTCCGCCTGGAGGCCAACGCCGAACGCCACATCAAGACCCCGGCCGAGATGGTCCGGCTGTTCGAGCGCTGGCCGGGGGCGGTGGAGCGCACGGTGGAGATCGTCGAGCGCATCGGCTTCGACCTGGGCGACCTGAAGGAGCAGTATCCCGACGAGCCCGTGCCGCCGGGCAAGACCGCCATGCAGCACCTGACCGACCTGACCTGGGCGGGGGCGGCCTGGCGCTATCCGAACGGTGTGTCGCCCAAGGTCGCCGACCAGCTGCGCGAGGAGCTGCGGCTGATCGCCAAGATGGACTACCCCAACTACTTCATCACCGTGCACGACATCGTCCACAAGGCGCGGGAGATGGGCATCCTGTGCCAGGGGCGCGGCTCGGCGGCCAATTCCTCGGTCTGCTTCTGCCTGGGGGTGACGGCGATCGATCCCACCGAGCACCGCCTGTTGTTCACCCGCTTCATCTCCGAGAACCGCGGCGAACCGCCGGACATCGACGTCGACTTCGAGCACGAGCGGCGCGAGGAGGTGATGCAATACGTCTACGAGCGCTATGGCCGGGAGTACGCGGCCATCTGCGGCACGGTCATCCACTATCGTCCGCGCAGCGCCATCCGCGACGTCGGCAAGGCCCTGGGCCTGACCGAGGACATCACCGCCATCCTGGCCAACACTGTCTGGGGCAGCTGGGGCGACAGCCTGCCCGATGAGCACATCCGCCAGACAGGGCTGGACCCCAGGAACCCGCAGATCGCCCGCGCCATCGCCCTGGCCACCGAGCTGCTGCAGCACCCGCGCCACCTGTCGCAGCACGTGGGCGGCTTCGTCCTGACCAAGCGGCGGCTGGACGAGACCGTGCCGATCGGCAACGCGGCGATGGCCGACCGCACCTTCATCGAGTGGGACAAGGACGACATCGACAGCCTGGGCCTGATGAAGGTCGACGTGCTGGCCCTGGGCATGCTGACCGCCATCCAGCGGGCGTTCGGCATGCTGCGCGCCGACCACGGCCAGCCGATCACCGACCTGGTTCATGTGCCCACCGAGGTGAAGGGCGTCTACGACATGCTGTCCAAGGCCGACAGCGTGGGCGTGTTCCAGGTGGAAAGCCGGGCCCAGATGTCGATGCTGCCCCGGCTGCGGCCCAACCGGTTCTACGACCTTGTGATCGAGGTGGCGATCGTCCGGCCGGGCCCGATCCAGGGCGACATGGTCCATCCGTATCTAAGGCGGCGACAGGGTCTGGAGCCGGTCGAGTTCCCGGCCCCGTCGCCGGAGCACGGCCCGGCCGACGAGCTCCAGAGCATCCTGGGCAACACCTACGGCGTGCCGCTTTTCCAGGAGCAGGCCATGAGCCTGGCCATCGAGGCGGCCAAGTTCACGCCCGACGAGGCCGACGGCCTGCGCAAGGCCATGGCCACCTTCAAGAACCTGGGCGATCCGGCCCAGTACCGCGACAAGTTCGTCGAGGGCATGGTCTCGCGCGGCTACGAACGCGACTTCGCCACCCGCTGCTTCAAGCAGATCGAGGGCTTCGGCTCGTACGGTTTCCCGGAAAGCCACGCGGCCAGCTTCGCCAAGCTGGTCTACGTCTCGGCCTGGATCAAATGGGCCTGGCCGGACGTCTTCTGCGCGGCCCTGATCAATTCCCAGCCGATGGGCTTCTACCAGCCGGCCCAGCTGGTGCGCGACGCCAGGGAGCACGGGGTCGAGGCGCGGGCCCCGGACGTGATGATGAGCGACTGGGACTGCACGCTGGAGGCTAGGGCCGCTGGGGACGGCGGGGTTTTCAGGCCCGCTCCCGACAAGCTCTCCAACGAGGACACCCGCCCGTTCTGGAAAGCCGTCCGCCTGGGCCTGCGTCAGATCAAGGGCCTCAAGGAAGACGACGCCGAACGGCTCGTCGCCGCCCGCGCCGCCGGGGCCCGGACGCCGGCCGACTTCGCCCGCGCCGGGGTCTCGCAGCGCGGGCTGGAACTGCTGGCCGAGGCCGACGCCTTCGCCTCGACCGGCCTCAAGCGCCGCGACGCCCTGTGGGCGGTCAAGGGGCTGAAGGGCGAGGCCAGGGTCGACAGCCAGGCGCCGCTGCTGGCCGGCCTGCCGCTGTTCGAGGACGCCGTCGCCCTGCCGGCCATGGCCTTGCCCCAGGACGTGGCCGAGGACTACCGCACCACCAGCCTGTCGCTGAAGGCCCATCCCTTACGCTTCTTCCGGCCGATGCTGGATCGGATGGGCGTCCTGACCGCCGACCGCCTGAAGGGCGTGCGCGACGGCCGCAAGGTCAGCGTCGCCGGCCTGGTCCTGATCCGCCAGCGGCCGGGCACCGCCAAGGGCGTGGTGTTCGTCACCCTGGAGGACGAGACGGGCGTGGCCAATGCGGTGGTCTGGAAGGACTGCTTCGACGCCAACCGCCGCACGGTGATGAGCGCCTCGTTCCTGATCGTCCACGGCAAGGTCCAGGCCGCCGACGGCGTGATCCACGTAGTGGCCGAAAGCTTCACCGACCTGTCGTCCGAACTGGCGCGGATGAAGGAGGATCCCGAAGCGCCGGCCCCGACGGTGCGGATGCGGACGTCGGGACGGCTGCAGCGGAGCCGGGATTTCCACTGAGGGGCGGGAGACGAGCGTCGTCCGCGGCGGCGGCCATCGGCCCATCGCCGCGCGGGCTCCACCCGGGGTGGTGGGCGCGCCGGAATGGTCTAGTATCCCGATCGGCATCTGTCTTTTGGGGGAAAGAACCTGTCCGCGGCCATCGACTTCACCTATCGCTACGCCTCCCCTTCGCGGGTGGAGCCCAGCGGGCGAGGATCCCCGCAACTGTCGCTGGCGACCTGCAACGCCGACCACGCCCAGCCCTATTTCTTCGACGGCCGCCTGCGCCATCCGCGGATGGTCGGCGAGATGCTGTATGTGCTGAGCGACGTCGTCCGCACGCACTTCTTCCTGCCGCGGCCCGCCCTGCTCGATCCCGTGTTGACGAGCAACGAGGACATCCTGCGGCTGGAGGGTTTCAGCGGATGCTGCGGCGTCTACGCCCGGGTCGACCTGCCGGCCTCGGCTTTCGACGGCGAGCGCCAGGGCCGGGGCACGACCAATGTCGATTTCAACGTCGATATGCGCAACGCCCTGCTGCGGCTGCGTGACGACGAGGACGTCGCCTTCGCCGTCGGCGCCGACGAGGTCGTGCTCAGCCGGGGCGCCGAACGCACGGTCGAGAAGAAGGTCAAGTTGCCGCTGCGCTGGATCAAGGGGTTCAGCGAGGTGCAGGCCTATCAGCCCCGGCTGGAGCTCAAGATGGAGGTGACCGCGGCGGAAGCCTTGCGGTTCGTCCGGAGCCTGCCGCAGGCGTCGCGGCCGAAGATGCCCAGCTACGCCGCCTCGGTGGGACGGTCCATACGGCTCAGCCAGCGCCCGCAGAAGGGCGCCGTGCCGATCCTGGGAACCCATCGGGTGAAGATCATCGAGCCGCTGCTCCTGCGCGCCAGAAGCCTGAAGGTGTGGGCCGACGACGACAGCGGCGCCAGCGCCTGGGAAGTCTGCTATCCCCAGGGCAGCTTCTTCCTGATGATCAGCCCCGAGGTCTATCGCGGCTTTTCCGGGGAGGGACAGGTCCTGTCGGCGCTGGCCAGGCCGCCGTCCGACAGCGCCATCACCAAGGTGCGCGCCAGCCTCAAGTGGCAGTCGCGCCTCGACCCCGACGGGCTGGCCGCCTCGCTCGGAATGGCCGCGGACGAGGTGAAGGACGCCTTGGCGGTTCTGGGCGCGCGAGGCCTGGCCGGCTTCGACGCCAATGCACGGCAGTACTTCCACCGCGAGCTGCCGTTCGACCTCGTCAAGGTCGAGGAGATGCAGCCGCGGCTCGGCAACGCCCGGCAGCTCGTCGAGACAGGCAAGGTCCGGTCCCTCGGCGGCGGCGAAGGGGTCTGGACCTTCGCGGTGCAGGGGACGGGGACCGAGCATCGCGTGCGATTGTCCGAGGAGCAGGACGCCTGCACCTGCCCCTGGTTCAGCAAGCACCAGGGCCAGCGCGGCCCCTGCAAGCACATCCTGGCCGCGTCTCTCGTTCAGCAGGGAGCGGACGGCGATGACGCCTGAGACGCTGGAGGACCTGATCCTCACGGAAGGCGACGCCTGGCTGCTGCAACGGGCCTGCGCCGACCTCGACGAGAAAGCGCGGACGAAACTATCCTCGGCGGCGCAGAAGCTGCATCGGCAGCTGAGCACCTGCAAAGCCAACGAGACCGCGTCCGAGCGCCTGAAGGCGCTGCTGGCGCGACGAGGCAAGGAGGGGGCCTGGAAGTTCTACAGCGCGCCGGAGAACAACAAGGCCACGATGGCCCTGTTCGCCCTCGGTCCTCTCACGGCTGTGAAGAAGCGCGGCCTGCATGTGTGGGGCGAGCAGCGCGTGGCCGAGCAGATCCTGACGGACCGCCGGCCGCCCTGGATCGACGACTGGATCGCCCACGAACTGGAGCAGGACTTCACCTGGCTGGAACTGCCCACGATCGTGTCCTGGATGAAGAGCGGCGTGTGCCGCAAGCTGGAGGTCGACGGCTACTACCGCAAGTTCGCCGGCCATCTGATGCGCACCCGCGACTGGGGCATGCCGGACACGACGACGCCGCCACCGCCGCTCAGCCGGCAATTGATCGACGAGCCGAGCCTGCTGGAAGACGTATGGGCGCTGTTCAAGATCGAGACCATCGCCTTCAACACCAACGGTTGGCTCACGAGCAACGCGGCGCCCGACTATGAGACCTGGCCGGACGCCCTGGTGAAACTGGCGGCGCAGGGCAGGTTGGATCGGGAGCGGTTGCTGCGCGCGGCCCTGGACGGCCTGCGGCTGGACATCAAGGAGAACCAGCTCGCGGGTTTCCATCGCTTCTACGTCCAGATGACGCCGACCTCGCAGGAGCTGCTGGAGCATCAGCCCCTCTACATCGACCTGCTGTGCCATCCGGTCGGCCACGTGGCGAAGTTCGCGATCGAGATGCTGGCCAGGGTCGAGAAGCTGGGCGCATTGGACGCCGATCCCGTGCTGCGCGAGATCCAGGGCGTGTTCGCCGGCGCCGGCAAGGGCAACGCCATGGCCGCGCTGATGCTGGTCCAGCGTACGGCGGCGCGTGACGAAGGCGCGCGGGCGCTATGCCTGTCGGCGACCGTCGAGGCCTTGCGCCATGCGAACGCGGACGTGCAGGCCAAGGCCCTGACCTTGCTCGAGGCGAACGCCGGACGGCTGGAGGCCGAGCAGCGGCAGCTGATCGCCGACCTCGAAGGCTTCGTCGCCGCCAGCAACAGGGCCAGGCTTCTGGCGCTGGTGGATCAGGCCCCGGCCCCTGGGCGGGCGGCCCGCGCGGAACCGGTTCCCGTCGTCGGCGCGCCATCCGCGCCAGGGGGCACGCCGCCGGAAGCCTATGTTCCGATCGGCGGGGACGTCGTCGGCCGGAAGGTCTTGTTCCCCGAGGCGGAACTGACGCCGATCCCGTCCGTCGACGCCCTGATCGACGCGGTGCTGCACGCCGTCGAGGTCGTGGACAGCCCGGACGACATCGAGCTGATCATCGACGCGATCAGCCGCTTCGCCGGCGACGCGCCGCCCGATTTCGAGCAGCGCGTCGCCCCGCTCGTCCACCGTCTCGAAAACGGGCGCACGGGTTCGAACGGACTGGGGGTCGTTCGCGTCGGCGCGGGCCTGGCGGTGCTCGATCTGATCTTCAGCTGGGCGCACGGTCGGCTGTACCGGACGGAAAGCCAGCACTCGGAATACTATACGCGGGACGAGGCCCTCGAGCCGATGGTCGCCCACCTGCGGGCGGTCGCGGAGCGAGCGGCGCGGCGCGAGAGCCGGACGCTGCTGTCCGCGCCCACGCACCACGGCGGATGGATCGATCCGCTCGTCTGGATGGATCGCCTGCACGCGCTGGCCTCGGTCGCGGGACTGGGTCAGACGATGGACTTCCGCCTGTCGCTGCTGCGCCTGGCGCCGGACAACCGCGCCGAGGCTCTCGAGCGGGCCGGCGCGTTGCCCGCGCCGCTGCGCCGGATCGTGGTCTTCGCGCTGGGCGGCGAGGGGGCGCCGGCGAAGGAAGACCGCCACGCCTACGCCGCCATGATCACCGCCGCCCGCTGCCGCGCGCCGCTGGCGGACTGGAGCGCGGCCTTCGCGTCGCTGGACCTGGAGGACGAGTGGCCCGACGGCCTGAGGCCGGCGCGGTACGGCTGGCGCGCGGCCCACACGGTCGGCCAGTATCAGAAGACCCGTTGGAAGACGCCGGAATTCCACGTCACGGTGAGCCGGGAGGGCGAGGAGGCGCTCGCGGAGCCCAAGGGCGGGCTGATCGCCCGGCTGCTCACCTCTGTGCAAGGCCGGGTGGTGACGAAGTGGAGCGAGCTGCCCACGGCCGCGCTGTGCCGCCCCATGGAGCCCCAGCGCTACTCGGGCGACCTGAACACCGTCTGGGTCACCCAATGGCTCGCCTATCTCTGGCCGCAGAATCCCGCCGGAGCGCAGATGAAAGGCGTCTCGAAGCTCGCGGGGAGGATCGACGAGAACAGCAGCAACTGGACGCCCGGGTTCGGATTCCTGCAATCGCTGTTCCAGAGGAACCGCCCGTGGGGCGAGCTCGGACACCTGCTGCTCTGCCTGGGCCTGATCGGCAAGGACGCCGACGCCAAAGGCCTGGCCGTCGACGCCCTGATCGAGGGGATCGAGGGCCGGGTGTTTGACCCGCGAGTGTTCGCCGACGTGATGGCGCGGCTCGGCGAAGGCAAATGGGGCAAGCTCAATCGGCTGGGCGAGGGGCTGATGCAGGTCGTGCAGGTTTCGACCCTGCATGCCGGGGTGATCTGCGAGGCCCTGGAAGCCTGGCTTCCGCGCTTCGACTTCGAGGAACGGAGCGGGGTGCACGTGCTCCAGGTGCTTCTGGAGGCCCGGGCGTTGACCGGACGTCCCCTCGCGCCCTTGGCCCAGGCCGCGCTGCGCGAAGTCGGCGGKAGCGGGAAGGCGGCGAAGCTGGCGAAGGATCTCCTGCGCGTCTGATCGGCCTCGCGAACCCCGGCGCGAGGGCTCGCCTGGGGCGCCGGGGGGCGCTTCATGCTTCGTGCGGCGGCGCCTGGCCAGAAAGAACGGCCGAATATCGTGACCGCATGTTGCTGACTCCATCCGGGGATCGGAACGTTCGTCCAGCCGGATCGTCGTCATCGAGGGGCCGTTGAAACAGAGCCGCGCCGAGATCGTCGCCTTCGTCGGCGGCCAGATCCTTCCACACGAAGCCGACGTGCGCGGGTGGCTGCGTCGGTCGGGCAGCTCCGCCGCCGACATCGACGACGTGATCCAGGAGACCTATTGCCGCCTCGCCGCCCTGGAGAGCGTCGCCCACATCGCCAACGGCCGCGCCTACTTCTTCCGGACGGCGCGCAACATCGCCATCGAKAAAATTCGCCGCGCGCGCATTGTCCGGATCGATTGCGTCACGGAAATCGACGCCCTGAACGTCGTAGATGAAGAGCCTTCCCCGGAGCGCGTCGTCGCGGGCCGTCGCGAACTGGGAAGGGTGCGGCAGTTGATCGAAGGGTTGCCCGAGCGGTGTCGACAGATCTTCACCCTTCGCCGGATTCACGGCCTGTCGCAGAAGGAGACCGCCGCGCGTCTCGGCGTGACCGAGAACGTCGTGGAAATGCAATCGGCCCGGGGCTTGCGTTTAATCCTGCGCGCCTTATCGGAGACAACGGCGCAGGATCATCAACCGACAGTCGGCAAGGCTCATGAGCTCCATTCGGTCCGCAAGCGAGATTGACGAGGAGGCGGCCGACTGGGCCGCCCGCGTCGACGCGCATGGGCTGGACGTCGAGCGTGACCCCGAACTGCAGGCCTGGCTGAAGGCCGATGCGCGGCGAGTCGGGGCGCTGCTGCGCGCCCAGGCGGCGATCAGCTTCCTGGACCGCGGCCGAGCCCTGGCCAATGTCGCGCCGACGGTCGAGGCCGTGGTCGCCCAGCGTCCCAATCGTCGCGCCCTGATCGCCGGAGCCGGCGGCGCTGTCGCCGCCGCCCTGGTCGGCGGGGTCGGCCTGTGGACCACGCGGCCCCAGCGGCTGGACACCCGCCTGGGCGAGATCCGCCGCGTGCCGCTGGCCGACGGCTCGCTGGTGGCGATCAACACCAAGACCGCGCTGGAAGTGGCGATGAAGCCCCAGTCGCGTCACATCGTCCTGAAGGAAGGCGAGGCCTGGTTCCAGGTCGCCAAGGATCCGCAGCGTCCGTTCGTCGTGGCGGCCGGTCCTGTCCGTGTCCGCGCCGTGGGCACGGCCTTCTCGGTGCGTCGCGACGCCGAGGCCGGGGCCGGCGTCGACGTGATGGTCACCGAGGGCGTGGTCGAGACCTGGGTCGAAGGCGACAGCGCTCCCCGGCGGCGGTTGTCGGCGGGCAGCCGCATCGTCCTGGCCAGCGCCGTCTCGCCCACCGTGGCGGAGTCGCCCTCCGAGATCGAACGAAGCCTGGCCTGGCGCAACGGCGAGATCGCCCTGGACGGCGAGAGCCTGGAACAGGCCGCGCGCCTGTTCAATCGCTACAACAGCCGCCAGATCGTGATCGACGATCCGGCCCTGGCCCAGGAGCGCTTCGTGGGCCTGTTCCAGACCAACGAACCAGAGAGTTTCGCGGCCGCCGTCGCCGCGACCCTCGGGGCCGTGGTCAGCGATGATGATCGCACGATCAGGATCGCGCGCGCTCGTATTTCCTAGAACATATTTCCCGCGCTGATTATAAATACATTGAATGTCCCTCATTCGTTTCGGCGATATGAGTAAAACTTACTTTCAAAGCACGTATATTGACTTCGCGTAGGTTGCGTTGATCGACCTGCTATCCTCGACGTTTGAAGTCGGGGTGTTCATGAAAGTCCTGAAAGAGCGGTCCCCGGCGGTAGGGACTTCCGCCGTGGGGGGCGGCCGCGCCGACAAGCGTGCGAAACGGGCGCCGGGCGGCGCAGCTGGCGCAAAAGCGGGCGTGTTGGGCCGTGAGCGGACCAATGCAACGTCCACCCACCGGAAAATCGGCTCCGGCGCCTCGTCCTGTCAGGAGGCCGCGAGTGGCGGGCCTCGGAACGATGGGGGATTGTCGATGCGTGACCGGAACCGTTCCGCCAGGCGGAGGCTGTTGTGCGCGGCTTCGGCCGTTTGGGCGCTGAGCGCAGGAACGAGTCTGGCCCAGGCCATGCCGTTCAAGATCGACGCCCAGCCGGCGGCGGCGGGCATCCGCCAGTTCGCCCGGCAGGCCGGCGTGCAGATMCTGGTCCAGTCCGACGCCGCCCAGGGCCGGCGCACCGGGCCGGTGCGCGGCGCCCTGCCGGTCGATCGCGCCCTGGAGCGTCTCCTGGCGGGGACGGGCCTGTCGGTGGTCTCCAACGACGGCAAGACGATCATCCTGGCCCCGCCGCGCACCGGCCTGATCCGGACCGGATGGTCGGGCGCCGGCGCTGGGGCCATGGCCGCGGTCCCCGAGCCCGCCCCGCCGCCGCCGCCGGAACCCGATGCGCCCAGCGTCATCGAGGAGCTGATCGTCACCGGCACGCGCTCGACCACGCGCACGGTCACCGAGAGCATGGCGCCGATCGACGTGATCTCGTCGGCCGAGCTGACCAAGAGCGGCAAGCAGTCGACCCGCGACCTGATCTCGACCCTGGTGCCGTCGGCCAACACCTCCAACAGCGGTGCGGGCGCCAGCTTCGCGATCAAGACCGTGTCGTTGCGCGGCCTGTCGGCCGACCAGACCCTGGTGCTGGTCGACGGCAAGCGCCGGCACAACACCGCCATCCTGTTCGTCAACGGCACCACGCAGAACGGCCAGTCGCCGCCGGACCTGGACCTGATCCCGTCGGCCGCCATCGAGCGGATCGAGGTGCTGCGCGACGGCGCCTCGGCCCAGTACGGCTCGGACGCCCTGGCCGGGGTGATCAACGTCATCCTCAAGAAGAGCCCCGAGGGCGGCTCGATGACCGCCCTCTATGGCAAGACCGCCGAGGGCGACGGCGAGACCGGCCAGGTCTCGGGCAATATCGGCCTGAGGCTCGGCGAGGCCGGCTATCTGAACCTGACGGGCGACGTGCGCCTCACCGACCTGACGGACCGGGGCGACCTGACGCCGAACACCACCCTGATGTACTTCCCGCTCAACGCGCTGGGCCAGCCCGTGCGGGTGGGGACGGCCGGCGCGACCCCGGACCCGCGCGAAGCCACGGTCAATCGGCACACCAGCCATCCGGGTTCGCCCCAGGTCCAGCTGTTCTCGCTGGGCTACAGCGCCGGCTCGCCGATCACCGGCGACATCGACGTCTACTCGTTCGGCACCTTCTCCAGCCGCAACACCGCCGCCTACCTGACCTTCCGCAATCCCAACGCCAGCAACAACATCACGGCGGTCAATCCCGACGGCTACACCCCGCGCCTGTTCCTCAAGGACCGCGACTTCCAGGTGGCGTTCGGCGCCAAGGGCGCGAATGTGCTGGGCTTCGACTGGGACCTGTCCTCGACCTTCAGCCGTGACGACGTCGACTACTACGAGAATTCGCTGAACGCCTCCCTGGGTCCGGCCAGCCCGACCTACTTCTACATCGGCGCGTTGAAGTTCCAGGAATGGACCAGCAACCTGGACCTCACGCGCGAAGTCCAGACGGGCGTCTTCGCCGATCCGCTGTTCGTGGCGGGCGGCCTGGAATATCGCGACGACAAGTTCGAGATCGTGGCGGGCGAGCCGGCCTCGTACATCAACGGCGGCTATGTCGCCCCGGCCGGCAGTCCGCAGGCCGGCGTGGTCTTCGCGGGCGGCTCGCAGGGCGTGACCGGCTTCCCGCCGTTCTCGGCCGGCTCGTTCTCGCGCGACAACGTCAGCGCCTATCTGAACGTCGAGCAGAAGCTGACCGACAAGCTGGAAATGGCCCTGGCCGGCCGGTTCGAGCACTATTCCGACTTCGGGAACGCCAAGACCTTCAAGCTGTCCAGCCGCTACGCGATCCTGCCCAACCTGGCGATCCGGGGAACGGCCAGCACGGGCTTCCGCGCGCCGTCCCTGCAGCAGCAGCACTACGCCTCGTCCAGCACCATCGGCGTGATCGTGCCGCCGGCGACCACCACCCAGCTCTATCCGGTGCAACTGCTGCCGCCCGACAACCCCGCCGCCATCGCGCTCGGCGCCAAGCCGCTGCGTCCCGAGAAATCGGTGAACTACTCGGTCGGGATCGTGTTCCAGCCGGTGCGGCGGATGAACATCACGCTGGACGTCTACCAGATCAAGATCGACAACCGCATCCTGCAGAGCGGTACGCTGGGGCCGAACGCGGCGGTCAGCAACGCCCTCGCGAGCCAAGGGCTGAACCCGCAGCAGGCGGCCTTCTACTACGGCAACTTCGCCGACACGAAGACGCAGGGCGTCGACTTCGTGGCCGACTACCACACCGACTTCGGCGACTTCGGCTCGGTGCGCTGGACGATCTCGGCCAACCACACCAAGAACGAGTTCACCCGCGTGGTCCAGCCGCCGCCGGCCCTGGCCGCGGCCGGCATCGTCTATATCGACCGGGTGAAGATCGGCGACCTGACGGTGGGGACGCCCAAGGACAAGTACATCCTGGGCGCCGACTGGAGCCTCGAGAAGTTCGACACCAACCTGCGCCTCACCCGCTATGGCGAGGTCATCCAGCGCAGCTCGCTGCCGGCCAACGATGAGGTCGTCAGCCCCAAGCTGATCGTCGATCTGGACCTCAGCTACGCCGCGACCGAGAACATCACCCTCAGCGTCGGGGCCAACAACCTGCTGGACGCCTATCCCGACAGCGTCCGCGCCGCCAATCGCGGCACGCCCGCCTTCGCCTACTACAATCAGTACTCCCCGTACGGGATCAGCGGCGGCTTCTACTACGCCCGCGTCGCCGCCCGGTTCTAGGCTTGGCCCGCCGGTCCGGGCCGAGAGCCCGGACCGGCTTTCTCGCGAGTTCACGATGACCAAGAGTTCCTCGCGTGGCGTCAGCCGCCGCCGGCTTTTCTCGATCGGCGGCGGGGTGATCGCCGCCTCGGGCGTCGCCGCCCTGACGCCGCCCGGCGCGAAGGCGGCCGACCAGCCCCTGGCCGCCGACACGCRCACCGTCACGGCGACCGAGGGCACCAACATCTGCGCGGTGGTTTCGCCCGACGGCAAGACCGTGGCCTTCGACGTCTACGCCATGCTGTGGCTGGTTCCGATCGAGGGCGGTGCGGCCAGGCGGCTGACCGACGACCTCTACGAGATCGCCCAGCCCGACTGGTCGCCGGACGGCGAGACCCTGGCCTTCCAGTCCTATCGCGACGGCAATTTCCACGTCTGGACGATCGGCGCCGACGGGGCGGGATTGAAGCAGTTGACCAAGGGCGCGTTCGACTGCCGCGAGCCGCGCTGGTCGCCGGACGGCAAGACGATCGCCTTCTCGTCCGATCGGGGCGGGCGCTACGGCGTCCACCTGCTGGACGTCGCCAGCGGCGAGATCACCGCCTTCAGCTCGGGGCCGACCGACGAGTTCGAGCCGTCCTGGTCGCMGGACGGCAAGGCCATCGCCTTCACGGTCGACAAGGTCCGCATCGACGTCCAGGGCCTGGACGGGGCGCGGCGGACGGTGGCCAAGGTCAAGGCCTCGGCCGACCGGTTCAACGCCGCCTCGCTGTCCAGCCCGGCCTTCGCGCCGGACGGCCAGGACGTGGTCTTCACCGCGATCGAGAACGGCAAGGCCGAACTGCGCAACGCCGCCGGCGTGGTGGTGCAAGGCGAGGACGTCTTCCCGTTCCGCCCGTCCTGGCTGCCGTCGGGCGGGTTCCTCTACACCGCCGACGGCCGGATAAAGCGTCGGGCGGCCGGCGGAGCGGCCACGGTCGTTGCCTTCACCGCCGCCGCACCGGTGCGCACGCCGCGCTACACCAAGAAGAGCCGCGACTTCCTGTCGGCCAAGGTCCGGCCGGTGATCGGCATCGGCAGCCCGGCCCTGTCGCCAGACGGCCGCCAGGTGGCGTTCCGGGCCCTCAACGATCTCTACCTGCTCGACATCGGCGGCGGCCCGGCCAAGGCCTTGACGAACGACGCCTTCAACAAGGTCGATCCGGCCTGGTCGCCGGACGGCAAGACCCTGGCCTATTCGACCGACAGGGGCGGGTCGCTGGATATCTGGCTGCGCGACATGGCCAGCGGCGCCAGCCGGCAACTGACCCATTTCGACGGCGCGGCGGTGTCCAGCGCCTGGTCGCGCGACGGCAAGTCGATCGCCTTCCTCAGCCAGAACGGCGGGCTGTTCGTGGCCGACGCCACGACGGGCGAGACCCGCCGCCTGTACGGCGACCTCTGGGAGCCGGGCAAGCCCACCTGGGGACCGGGCGACAAGACCATCGCCTACGCCGCCTTCAAGCCCTATTCGGCCCGCTTCCGCGAAGGCCTCAGCGAGATCCTGACCGTCGACGTGGCCAGCGGGAAGGGGACCTACGCCCCGATCCTGCCCGACCGCTCGCTGGGCACGCGGGGCGACGACGGTCCGGCATGGTCGCCGGACGGCAGGACGCTGGCCTACGTGTTCGCCAGCCGCCTGCACCTGTCGCCGGTGGACGAGACCGGCAAGCTGCTGGGCCCGCCCAAGCCGCTGAACGACGAAGTCACCGACGCGGTCAGCTGGAGCGGCGACGGCAAGAGCCTGATTTACATCTCCGCCGGCCAGCTGAAGCTGATCCCCGCCGCCGGCGGCGCGCCCAAGCTCGTGCCGCACGGCCTGACCTGGGCCAATGTCCGGCCCAAGGGACGGATGGTGGTCCGCGCCGCCCGTTTGTGGGACGGCAAGTCGCCGACCCTGCGCGAGAACGTCGACGTCCTGATCTCGGACGGCCGCATCGCCGGCGTCGCTCCGCGCGGCGAGGTGGCGGCCGACGTCACAGTGATTGACGCACCGACCGGCACGGTGATGCCCGGTCTGATCGACATGCACACCCATCGCCAGATGCAGGGCTACGGCTATGGCGACCGCGAGGGGCGGCTGTGGCTGTCGCTGGGCGTGACCACCACCCGCTCGCCCGGCGGCCCGGCCTATCACACGGTCGAGGACCAGGAGGCGATCGAGTCCGGCAAGCGGATCGGCCCGCGCTACTACGCCACCGGCGAGGCGATCGACGGCTCGCGGATCTTCTACAACTTCATGCGGCCGGTCACCGAGCCGGGCCAGATGGCGCTGGAGATGAGGCGGGCCGAGGCGCTGTCCTACGACCTGATCAAGACCTATGTCCGCCTGTCGGGCGAGCGCCAGAAGGAGGTCATCGCCTGGGCCCACGCCAAGGGGCTGCCGCTGACCTCGCACTACCATTATCCGGCCCTGGCGCTGGGCATGGACGGGATGGAGCACCTGGGCGCGACCAGCCGCACCGGCTATTCGCGCACGGTCAGCGCGCTGGGCAACATCTATCAGGACGTCAACGCCGCCTTCGTGACCAGCAAGGCGGCGCGCACGCCGACCCTGTTCACCTCGACGGCCCTGCTGGGCGAGGACCGTTCGCTGGTCGACGATCCGCGCATCCAGGCCCTCTATCCGCCGTGGGAATACGCCCGGTTGCGCGAGCGCGCCAAGCAGATGGCGGCCATGGATCGCACGCCGATCCTGGCCTCGCTGGAGCGGAACGTCGCCGAGGTGGCCCGCACCGTCCGCGCGGGCGGTCGGATCACCACCGGCACGGACTCGCCGATCGACTTCAACGCCGTCAGCCTGCACATGAACCTGCGGGCCATGGTCCGCTACGGCATGACGCCGTTCGAGGCGCTGGTCACCGCCACCAGCGCTTCAGGGGCGTATCTGGACGAGCCGCTGGGCTCGATCGCCACGGGAAACTACGCCGACCTCATCCTCGTGGACGGTGATCCCCTGGCCCGGATCGAGGACGCGGCCAAGGTCGCCAAGGTAATCAAGCATGGCGAGGTCTACACGATCGCCGACCTGATCGGGCCGTTCGCGGACCACGTCCAGCACGCGGCCCTGGGCGGCGGGGGAGGGGGCGGCCGGCGCTTTGCTTGCGAGGCCTTGCCCGAATACTGGTGGCACGAGCCTGATTTCCTGGCCAACGCGCGCGCCTCCTGCTGCGACGGAGCCTGCGGCTTGGCGCCGACCTTCAGCCTTCAAGTCTAGCATTGGGGACGATCATGGGCATTTCGCGACGCCGGTTCCTCGGCGCGGTCGGTGCGGCCGGCGGCTACGGGGCGCTCTACACGACGATGATGGGCCTGGGCCTGCTGGCCGCGCCCAGGGCCTATGCCGGAGCGCCCAAGCTGGGCCTGGCGGGCGGCAAGGGCGCGTCGGTGGCGATCCTGGGAGCGGGCATCGCCGGCCTGGTCTCGGCCTACGAGCTGCGCAAGGCCGGCTATACGGTGACGGTGCTGGAAGCGCGCGACCGGCCGGGCGGCCGGGCCTGGTCGGTGCGCTCGGGCTCGCGGATCGTCCAGACCGACCGGCCCGACCAGGTGGTCGACTGGGCCAAGGGCAGGAACGACTATTTCAACGCCGGCCCGGCCCGCATCCCGCAGTGGCACCACGCCGTCCTCGGCTACTGCCAGGAGCTGGGCGTACCGCTGGAGGTGATGGTCAACGCCAACCGCTCGGCCAAGCTGGACTTCGGCGGCCGGGTGGTGACCGAGCGCCAGGCGGTCGACGACACGCGCGGGGCCTTCACTGAGCTGCTGGCCAAGGCGGTGGACAAGGGCGCGCTGGATCAGGAGCTGACCGGGATCGATAAGCAGAAGCTGCTGGGCTACCTGTCGGCCTACGGCGACCTGTCCAAGAACACCTACGAGGGCTCGACGCGGGCCGGCTTCCTGGCCTCGCCCGGCGGCTACGACCATCCGCCCAAGGCCGGGCCGCCGCTGCGCATGGCCGACATGATGAAGTCCCAGTTCTGGGGCGCCAGTCTGATCTTCGAGGAGATCATCGACATGCAGGCCACCATGCTGCAGCCGGTGGGCGGCATGGACCGGATCTCCTACGCCCTCTACGAGCAGGTGAAGCCGGCGGTGAAGTTCGAGGCGGTGGTCAAGGAACTGCGCAAGACCGGCAAGGGCGTGAAGATCGTCTACGCCGACAAGGCCGGCCCGCAGACGCTGGAGGCCGACTACTGCATCTGCACCATCCCGCTGCCCGTGCTGGCCCGGATTCCGTCCGACTTCAGCCCGCGCGTGAAGCAGGCGGTCGCGGCGGGCGAGTACCATCATGGCACCAAGGTGGCCTGGGAGACGCGACGGTTCTGGGAGCAGGACGACTTCCAGTACGGAGGTTTGGGCTGGACCGACGAGGCCAACGAGCTGGTCTGGTACCCCAGCGGCGGCATCGGCGAGAAGACCGGTGTCCTGGTCGGGGCCTATTCGATCGGCTTCTCCGGCCCGGACGCGCCGCCGAAATACGCGGCCATGTCGTTCGAGGAGCGCTTCGCGCTGTCGCGCAAGGTGATCGAGAAGTTCCACCCCGGCCACGGCCAGGAGCTGACCAAGCCCTTCACCGTCTCTTGGAAGCAGACGCCCTACAGCGAGGGCGTGGCCGTGGGCTGGCGGGACGAGCAGYGCGCCACCGACTACGCCGAGCTGTGCAAGCCCGACGGCGCCTTCTACTTCGCCGGCGAGCACATGAGCTATATCAACGCCTGGCAGGAGGGCGCGGCGCTGTCGGCGCACGAGGCGCTGAGGCTCATCCAGGCCCGGGTGTCGGCGGCCTGAGCCGCCGTGGGCCGATCGGGCGGTGGCGTGGGCCTCTTCCGACCGAGCCTGAACCTTCGCTGACGCTAGGTCGATCTCGTAGGCTCCGCCTTCAACCACCCCCTGCTCGCCAGCCAGGCCGCGAAGACCGGCAAGGCCAGCAGGGTCAATGACGTGGAGGTCAGCAGGCCGCCGATCACGACGGTGGCCAGAGGCTTCTGCACCTCCGCCCCGGGGCCGACGGCGATCGCCATGGGCAGGAAGCCGAGCATGGCGACGAGGGCCGTGGTCAGGACCGCGCGTAGACGGCTGACCGTGCCGCGGACCACCGCCTCGACCGGCTCCAACCCCGTGGCGAGTTGCTGCTTGATGCTCTGCATCAGCACCAGGCCGTTCAACGTCGCCACGCCGGAAACGGCGATGAAGCCGACGGCCGCCGAGATCGAGAACGGCGTGCCCCGCAACGCCAGGGCCACCGCGCCGCCGACCAGGGCCAGGGGCACGCAGGCGAAGACCAGGGCCGCCTCCGCCGCCGAGCCGAGGGCGAAGTAGAGCAGGATCGCGATCACCAGGAAGACGACCGGCACGATGACCGCCAGGCGCGCCGAGGCCCGCTCCAGGTTCTCGAACTGACCGCCCCAGTCGAGCCACGAACCGGCGGGAAGCGGGACCTCCTCGCGCACGGCGGCCTTGGCGTCGGCGACGAACCCGCCGAGGTCGCGGCCTCGGACGTTGGCCTGGACGACGATCCGGCGTTTGCCGTTCTCGCGACTGATCTGGTTGGGACCTTCGGCGGCGTCGAAGCGGGCCAAGGTCGAGAGGGGTATGGCCGCCGTGCCGGGGGGCGCACCCTCGGGCATGACCGGCAGTTGGCCCATGACGGCCGGGTCGTTGCGGCGCTCCTCGTCGAGGCGGACAACCACGTCGAACCGCCGATCGCCCTCGAGGATATGCCCGGCCTCGCGTCCGCCGAGGCCGATGGCCAGGGCGTCGGCGGCGTCGCTGGCGTGGACGCCGAGCGCGGCGGCGGCCGTGCGGTCCACCGTGGCGGTGATGGTCGGCTGGCCCGAGACCTGCTCGACCTTCACGTCGGCCGCGCCCCGCACCCCGCGCAGGGTCCTGGCGATCGTCTGGGCGGTCTGGTCCATGACCGCGAAGTCGTCGCCATAGACGCTGACGGCGACGTCTGAGCGGATCCCGGCGATCAGCTCGTTGAACCGCATCTGGATCGGCTGGGTGAATTCGTAGGCGTTGCCCAGGTGCTTGCCCAACGCGCCTTCCATGCGCTCGACCAGTTCCGCCTTGGGCAGGCGCGGATCGGGCCAGGCCTTGCGCGGCTTGAGGATGACGAAGGTGTCCGAAGCGCCGGGCGGCATCGGGTCCGAGGCGATCTCGGCGGTGCCGGTGCGGGTGAACACCAGGGCCACCTCGGGCATGGCCGCCAGGGTCTTCTCGACCCGGAACTGCATGGCCTGGCTCTGCTCCAACGAGATCGACGGCACGCGCGCGGCCTGCACCAGCAGGTCGCCCTCGTCGAGCGTGGGGATGAACTCGCGGCCCAGGCTCAGGAAGGCGACGGCCCCGATCAGCAGCGCCGCGCCGGCTCCAGCCGCGACCGCGACCGGCCGGGCGATCAGACGGCGCAGGATCGGCTCGAACCGCGCCCGGGCGGCGGTCATGACGCGGGTCTCGCCGTGCGCCTTGGGTTCGCCGATCAGCAGGGCGGCCATGGCCGGCACGAAGGTCAGGGACAGCAGGAAGGCCCCGGCCAGGGCGAACATGACCGTCGCCGCCATGGGACCGAACATCTTGCCCTCGACGCCCTCGAAGGCCAGCAGGGGCGCATAGACCATCAGGATGATGGCCTGGCCGAAGGCGGCCGGTCGCGCCATCTCGCGGGCGGAGGCGGCGGCGACCTCGATGCGTTCCCGGGCGTCCAGGGATCGCCCCAGTTCGCCCCGGCGGAGCGCCAGCCGGCCCAGGGTGTTCTCGATCACCACGACAGCGCCGTCGACGATCAGGCCGAAGTCCAGCGCGCCCAGGCTCATCAGGTTGCCGCTGATCCCGAAGCGCCGCATGGCGATGGCGGCGAACAGGAACGACAGCGGGATGACCAGGGCGGTGATGATCGCCGCGCGGATGTTGCCCAGGGCCACGAACAGCACCGCGATGACCAGCAGGGCGCCGAAGGCCAGGTTGTGCTCGACGGTGCGGATGGTGGCGTCCACCAGGTCGGTGCGGTCCAGCACCGGCTTGACCACCACGCCGGCCGGCAGGCTGGCCTGGATGTCCTTCAGGCGCTCGCCCACCCGCGCGGCGACCGTGCGGCTGTTCTCGCCGGCCAGCATCAGGGCGGTGCCGATGACGACCTCCCGTCCCGCCTCGCTCGCGGACCCCAGGCGCGGCGCCTGTCCGACCACGACGGTGGCGACGTCGGAGACGCGGATCACCGCCGACCCGCGACGGCCCACGGGGGTCTCGGCCAGCTCGGCCAGGGTCTTCACCCGGGCGTCGGCGCGGACGATGTAGGCCTCGCCGCCGCGCTGGACGTAGCCCGCGCCCTCGACGCGGTTGGCGTGCTCCAGGGCGTCGATCAGCTGCGGCAGGCTGATGCCGAAGGCCGACAGCTTGGCCGGGTCGGGCTGGACGACATACTGCTTCATGTAGCCGCCCAGCACGTCGACCCCGGCCACGCCCTTCAGCGTCTTCAGCTGCGGCGCGACGATCCAGTCCTGGACCGTGCGCAGATAGGTGGCCTTCTCGATATCGGTGGTCAGGCAGTCGCCCTCGGGGGTCACGTAGACCACGCCCGGCCGCGCCGCCGGACCCGACAGCTCGACCGTCCAGATATAGACCTCGCCCAGTCCGGTGACCGGTGGCCCCATGCTGGGCTCCAGCCCCTCGGGCAGGGTGGCGCGGGCGGCCTGGAGCCGTTCGTTGATCAGACTTCGAGCCACATAGAGGTCGGTGGCGTCGGTGAAGACGGCGGTGATCTGCGAGAAGCCGTGGCGCGACAGCGAGCGCGTCTCGACCAGGCCGGGGATGCCGGCCAGGGCCGTCTCGACCGGGAAGGTCACCTGGCGCTCGACTTCCTCGGGGCCGAGGGCGGGGGCGATGGTGTTGATCTGCACCTGGCGGTTGGTGATGTCGGGGACCGCGTCGATGGGCAGGCCGGCGAGCTGAGCGCCGCCATAGGCCAGCAAGGCCACGGCCAGCAGGGCGACGATCCAGCGGAAGTGGACAGAGAGGTCGATGAGGCGTGCGAGCATGGTCAGTCCTCGTGTCCCGCCGCGCCCTTGCCGAGTTCGGCCTTGAGCAGGAAGGCGCCCTTTCCGGCGATGCGTTCGGCGCCCGTCAGGCCGCGCAGGATCTCGGTGGAGCCGGCGGCGACCCGCCCGGGGGTCACCGGCTTGGCGCGGAAGCCCGCCGCCTCGACCACGAAGACCACCGGACGGCCCTCGACGGTCTGGACGGCCTCGCTGGGCACGATGATCGCGCGACCACCGCCTGGCCCCGTCATGACCCGCGCCGAGACGACCGACCCGACCGGCGCGGTCCTGCCAGATGGCGTCGCCCGAACGGTGGCGGTGTTGCCGCGGACGCGCCCGGAGCCACGGCGCTGATGGTGGCGGACGTTTCCTGACCGTCCGGCGTCCGCACATGGATCACCTGGCCGAGCCGGATGGAGCCGGCGGCGGCGGCGGGGGCGTCGAAGACGTATTCGGCGCGGCTCTGGTCGGCGACCTCGGCGACGAGCGCGCCCTGGGTCAGGAAGCCGCCGACCTGGGTCTCGATCCGCGTCACGACCCCGGCGATGGGGCTGCGCAGGACCGTGACGCCGTTGGCCCCGGGCCCGCCCATGGCGCGGACCTGGGCCTGGGCGGCGCGATAGTCGGCCTGGGCCTTCTCGGCGACGGCCTGGCTGGCTTCCCAGTCCTGGCGGGCGACGACACCGGCGTCGAACAGGCGGCGGTCCCGGCTGGCGGCGGCCTGGGCGGCCCTCGCCCCGGCTCCGGCGGCGTCCAGGCTGGCCCGGCCGGCGGCGGCGTCGGCGCTGCGCAAGGTGGCGATGGGCGATCCCGCGGCGACGTTCGCGCCTGCCGAAACATGGACGCGCTCCACCGTGCCCGACACCGGCGCGCCGAGGGCGGCCAAGGCGTTGGCGGCCAGGGTCACCCGTCCGGGCAGCAGGATGTCCGCGCCGCCGCCGCGCCCAGGCGCGATGACGGAGACGCCGGCCGCCGCGGCGTCGGCGAGCTTCAGGGGCACGAGGTCGGCCACGCCCTGTTCCTCGTGCTCGCCGCCTTCCTTGTCATGGGGCGGCGCGGCCGAGCGGCTTCCGACGAACTGGGCGGCGCCGTAGCCGAGACCGGCGGCGGCGATCAGGGCGACCGCCGAGGCGATGAGGGAACGACGAGCGATCACGGCTGGTCTCCGAAGGGAATGCCGCCCTGGGCGCGGGCGAGGTCGGCGAGCGCCTTGACGCGCGCCAGCTTGGTGTCGACGGCGCGTCCCCGTGCGGCGATGAGGTCGCGGCGGGCGGCCAGCAGTTCGGACAGCGGCAGGCGGCCGGCGTCGTAGCCGATCCGGGCCAGGCGATAGGCCTCGGACGCGGCGTCTTCCGCCTGCCGGGAGGCGTCCAAGGTCTGGCCGGCGGCGGTGACCTGGGCGGTCGCGGCGCGGCGGTCGCCGTCCTGTTCAGCCTGGGTCATGGCCAGCCGGGCCTGGGCGGCCTGGGCGTTGGCCGTGGCGGCGGCGACCGCGCCTCGGTTGCGGTCGAACAGCGGCAAGGGGACCGAGACGCCGAAGACGGCCGCCGTGGAGTCGTCGCTCTGGAACCGGCGGACACCGAAGCTGACGGCGAGGTCGGGCGCGCGTCGCGCGCGCTCCACCGCGACCCGACGCTCGGCGGCGTCACGCTCGGCGCGGGCGGCCGCGATGGCCGGGCTGAAGGTCGGTCCTGTCGGCGGCGGCGCGGGGGCGGCGTCGAGGAGACCGCCGGCGACGGCGGTGTAGGTCTCGGACGACCCCGTCAGGGCGCTCAGGCGGGCCAGCGCCGTCTCGGCCTCGGCCTGGACGGCGGCCAGGTCGGCCCGGGCCGCGGCCAATCCGGCCTCGGCCTGGACGGCCCGCACCTGGGCCTCCCTGCCGTTGTCGACGAGCAGGCGGGCGGCCCTGGCGTCGGCCTGGGCCAGATCGACGGCGTCCCTGGCGATGGCGAGGCGCCGCTGGGCCGCCTCGGCGCCGGCGTAGGCCAGCGCCAGGTCGCGGGCGAAATCGACCTGCCCCAAGGCGGCGCGCGCCCGGGCGGCGGTGAGATCGGCCTGGGCCGCCGAGGTCCGCGCCGCGCGCTTGCCGCCCAACTCCAGCGGCTGCTCGACCGACAGCGTGGTCTCGGCGCCGTCGAAGTCCTTGTAGGGGCCAGACCCGGCGGCGTTCTCGACCGTCAGGCCCAGGGTCGGATTGGGGCGGGTGGCGGCCTGCACGGCCTGGCCCTCGGCGACGCGTGTCTCGGCGGTCCCGAGCGCAAGGCGCGGCGCGGAAGCCTGGGCCTGTTTCAACAGGACTTGAAAGGTCGGGGCGGTCTGGGCCGCGACGGACGTGCAGAGCACGCCGGCGGCGGCGCAGGCCAAGGCCGCGCGCAGCGGCCATCGGTTCGATGACATGAAGGTTCCTCGCGAAGGCTGAGCGACGGCGCGCGAAAGGCGCGCGGATCGGTCAGGCGCGAGGCGGTCGGTCGAGGCCGGGGAGGGGGCGCGAGGCCAGGACGTGGACGGACGCCATGGCGTGCTCGGAGGCGGTGGGAGCCAGGGCGGGGGCCTCGGCGACGGCCGTGTCGAGCATGCCGCCGCCGTGATGGCAGTGGCCGCTCACGCAGCACGCGGCCTCGCAGGGCGCGCGGTGGTCCCGTTGATCGCCTTGGGCGGTGGTCTGGACGGCGCCGGTCTCGACGCCGATGACGGGCGCGCCGTCGCAGAGGCAGGTCGCCATGCTGGCGGTGGGCGCGACGACGAGCAGGGCCAGGACGCAGGCGGCCATCAGGCCACCCAGGTTCCGCCACCATGTCATCGCTCGACGCATGGCGGTTCTATAGCTGCGGGGGGCAAGCTTGAGAACGCGTTACATGATCACACTTCGGTCGCCCGCGATGGGTCCGCTACCCGTCGTCGGCCCGCCTTCCGGGCGCGGCTAGGCCTCCACGCGGCGCTCGTCCGAGACCTCGGCCTTCGTCTTCCCCGCCGCCACCTCCGCCAGCAGGGCGAACAGGGCCACGGTGTCGATCGGCTTGCGCAGCACCCCGTCGGCGCCGTCGGCGCGATAGCGGGCGACGTCGTCGTCGAACACGTTGGCGGTCAGCATCCAGACCGGCGTGCGCGTGCGCGTCGCCGAGGCTTCCTGTTCGCGGATCTTCGCCAGGGCCGCCACGCCGTCCAGCACCGGCATGTTGACGTCCATCAGCACCAGGTCGAAGGCCTCGGCCCGCCAGGCGTCCAGGGCCTGGGCGCCGTCCTCGGCGAACACCAGCTCGATCGGCGAGGCGGCCAGCAGGGCGGCCAGCACCCGGCGGTTGGCGGGGTTGTCCTCGGCCGCCAGCACCCGGATCGGGGCGACCAGGCCGGCCTCGGCCGGCGAGCCTTCGGCCGGCGGCGCCAGCACCGCCGCGTCGAAGGCGAACCAGAAGACCGCGCCCTTCCGGGCACCCTTGCCCGACGCGCCGCCCGGGACGTCGTCGACGCCGATCTCGCCGCCCATCAGCGCCAGGTTGGCCGCGCAGACCGACAGGCCCAGGCCGCTGCCGCCCAGGTTCCGGCCGCGCTCGGTCTGGTCGAAGGCGTCGAACATCCGCACCCGGTCTTCCGGCGGCACGGGCGCGCCGGTGTCGCGCACCTCGACCAGGGCGCTCAGGGTCTGGTCCCTGGCCGCCCCGGCCAGGCGGACCACGACGGCTCCGCCAGACGGCGAGGCCTTCAGGCCGTTGGAGACGAGGTTGACCAGGGTCTGCTCCAGCTTGGCCTCGTCGGCCAGCAGGCCGTAGGCCAGGTCGGGATCGGCGTCCTCGAAGCTCAGCGTCACGCCCACGGCCTGGGCGTGGGCGCTCCACACCCGCACCACCGTGCGGACCAGGCGGCGCAGGTCGACCGGCGCCGGGGTCAGCGTCGCCTGGCCGGCCTCCAGCTTGGTCAGGTCCAGCACCGTGTCGAGCAGCCGGGTCAGCTGGGCCCCGCCCTCCAGCACGCCCTGGGCCAGGTCGGCCTGGATCGGGGTCAGGAAGGTGTCGCGGCGCAGGGCGTGGGCGAAACCGAGCACGGCGTTCAGCGGGGTGCGGATCTCGTGGCTGGCCACGGTCAGCAGGTCGGACTTGGCGCGGCTGGCGGCCTTGGCCTCGGCGATGGCCTCGGTCAGGTCGGCGTTGCGGCGGGCCAGGTCGCGCAGGGCCTGGGCCAGGGCGCGGTCGGTCGTCTGCTGGCGCCAGGCGGCGGTCAGGACGGCGGTGATGAACAGCAGCATGGCGGCTGCGTAGTGGTTGGCCAGCAGCGGCGTATGCCTATCGAAGGCGATCCACAGCAGGGTCGCCACGGGCGGTCCGACGGCGGTGACGTAGCTGACCCGGCTGGTGTGCACCCGCAGGGCGGCGAACAGCAGCACGCAGATCGCCACCAGCGCGGCCTCGACCCGCATGATCGGTTCGTCCAGGAGCCGGATCTTCACCGCCAGGGCGCAGGCGTTGACCGACAGCAGGAAGACCAGTCCGATCGATTGCCAGCGCAGACGCCGGAAGGCCACGAGCGGGTCGGGGTGGCGCATCGCCACCTCGGTGGCCAGGAACAGGGCCGCGTAGATGCCCAGCTCGACCACGCCGAACAGGGCCATGCGCATCGGGGTGTAGATCGTCAGGAGGCCCAGGAAGAGGCCGACAAGCACCAGGCGCGCGCGCACGATCCCGCGCGTGTATCGAACAAACCCGTCCAGGCGGGTGACGTCCACCGTCTGTTCGAACATCCAGGTTCCCGACGACGCTACTGATGTCCCGCTGGCGGGGGACGGCTCGCCCTTGCAAGCGGGCGACACAGAGCATGGGAGGCTGATTCTGGCTTTCCCGCTCGCCTCATGGGCGATGAGGCGGGGGGAGGAACGCCGATCAGGCGCGGGTCCGGGCCGCGGCGGCCTTGCCCGCGCCGGGGGCCTTGGCGGGCGACACGGTCCGCAGCCCCTCGACCAGGGCGAACAGCCGCTCGCGGACGAGCGCCTCGTCGCCGGCCAGGGCGGCGGTCTCCAAGGCGGCCAGGGCCTCGGGCGGGATCGGCGGCAGCGGCATCAGGGGCGTGGCCTCGGTGACGCCCTCGGCCTTGGGCCGAGCGGTCTCGTTGACGTCGACCAGGGCCTCGGTCAGCTTCTCGCCGGGGCGCAGGCCGGTGATCTTGATCTCGATGTCCTTGTCGGGGACCAGGCCCTGCAGCTCGATCATCCGCCGGGCCAGATCGATGATCTTGACCGGCTCGCCCATTTCCAGCGTCAGGACGCCGGTGGGGGGCTCCATGTCGCCGGCCGACAGGGCCACGGCCCGCAGGACCAGCTGCACGGCCTCGGGGATGGTCATGAAGTAACGCTCGACCTCGGCGTCGGTCAGGGTCACCGGGCCGCCGCGGGCGATCTGGTGCTGGAAGATCGGCACCACCGATCCGGCCGAGCCCAGGACGTTGCCGAACCGCACGACGCTGACGCGGGTGTCCGACCCGCCGCCGTTGGCGARCTGGCGGACCACGGCCTCGGCCACCCGCTTGGTCGCGCCCATCACGCTGGCCGGGGCCACGGCCTTGTCGGTGGAGATCAGGGCCAGGTGGGCCGCGCCGCTGGCCTTGGCGGCGGCGGCGACGTTGCGGCTGCCCAGCACGTTGGTGCGCACGCCCTCGCAGGGATGGTTCTCGACCAGGGTCACATGCTTGAGGGCGGCGGCGTGGAAGACCAGGTCGGGCTTCTCGGCGGCGAACACCAGGTCCAGGCGCGCGGCGTCGCGCACGTCGCACAGCACGTCCTGGCGCGGCAGCTGGGGCCAGGCCTCGCCCAGTTCGCGGTCGATGTGGAAGAGGTTGGCCTCGGCGGCGTCCAGCAGGATCAGCCGGGCGGGGCCGCTGGCGGCGATTTGGCGGGCCAGTTCCGAGCCGATGCTGCCGCCGGCCCCGGTGACCAGCACCCGCTTGCCGGCCACGAGGGCGCGGATGGGCGCGGGATCCAGCCGGACCGGCGCGCGGCTGAGCAGTTCCTCGAGGCTGATCTCGCGCAGGGCCGCGCCGCCGGCCATGTCGACGAGGCCGCCCTGGCGGCGCAGCAGGCGCACGCCCTCGGTCTTCAGCCGGCCCAGGCGCTCGGCCCCGAAGGCGCTGAGCGGACCGTCGGTGAGGAAGAGCAGGGCCGAGGGCTGCAGCCCGCCGTCCCGAAGCTGGGCCATGACGGCGTCGAACTCGTCGACGGCGCCCAGGACGCAGACCCCGCCCAGCTCATCGCCCCGCTCGCGGGCCTCGGGCGTCAACACCCCGACCGGGGCGTAGCGCTCGCCCAGGGCGGCGGGGGCGCGCAGGAAGGCCTCGGCCTCGTTGGCCGAGCCGACGATCAGCAGGCGCGGCAGGGCGGGCGAGGCGGGGGCCGGGCGCAGACGAGTCAGGGCGTCCAGCAGCACCTTCTCGTGCAGGGCGCGGCGCACGATGCGCAGGCCGGCCAGCAGGGCCGTCTGCAGCAGGAAGGCGGCGACCAGGGTGCGCAGGCCGCCCGGCTGACGCACGTCCAGCAGGCGGGCGATCAGCGCGAAGGTCAGGACCGACAGGGCGGCCGACCGCGCCAGGCGCAGGCCGTCGCTGGCCGCGAAGAACCGCCACGGCGACCGCTCGACCTGGAACAGGATCTCGACCAGCAAGGCAGCGCCGGCGAACAGGGCCGCATGGGCGAGGGCGGAAGCGGTGAAGGTCGCGGCGCCGGCGGTCAGCGCCTGGGCCAGCAGCATGGCCATGAAGGCCAGCACCATGTGCGCCGCGATCTTGCCGATACGACCCATACGCAAACTCCCGCCGCGGCCGCCGTCAAACCGCTTCGCACGCGGCTTAGCACGCTCCGCGCGCGTCGTCGCCAGGGGAGGTCGCGAGGGGAGGCGGTCGGGTCGGCGGTCAGCCTCGCACCAGGGGCAGCAGCTGGACCACTTCGCCTTCGCCCGCCGCCGCCGCGCCGGCCGGGCGCATCACCAGGCAGTCGGCGCGCGAGAAGACGCCGATCAGCGAGGAGTCCTGGTCGGGGAAGGGGGTGACCCGCACCCGGCCTTTGGCGTCGACGGTCCGCGTGGCGCGCATCCAGTGCTCGCGCGGGCCGGTGGCGGGCAGGGGCGCGGCCAGCACGCCGACGCTCATCGCCCCATCGACGCGGAAGACGGGATCGGCGCCGGTCAGGGCGGCCAGCAGCGGGCGCAGGAACAGCTCGGCGCAGACGAGGGCCGAGGCCGGGTTGCCGGGCAGGCCCAGGACGCGGCGGCCGTCTCCAAGCGTTCCGAACCAGGTCGGCTTGCCCGGGCGCACGGCGATCGTCTGGACGCGCAGGTCCAGGCCCAGGGTCTGGAGGGCCGGCTTGACCAGGTCGTGGTCGCCGACCGAGGCCCCGCCCACGGTGACGACCAGGTCGGCCTCGGCGGCGTCGACCGCCCGGGCGATGGCCTCCAGGTCATCGGCCTGGGCCTTCAGCTTGACCGCTTCGCCGCCCCAGGCCTGGACCAGGGCCGCCAGGCTGAACGAGCCGGACTCGAAGATCTGGTCGGGGGCGGGACTGGCGCCGGGCGGGACCAATTCGTCGCCCGTGGCCAGGATGGCGACGCGGGGGCGGCGTGCCACGGCCAGGTCGGCTCGGCCAGCGGCGGCGGCCAGCGACAGCCGCCAGGCGTCGATCCGCGCGCCCTCGGCCAGCAGCAGGTCGCCGGACCGGAAGTCGCCGCCGGCGGGGCGGATGTTGCTGGGCGGCGGGTCGCGGTCGATCGCGAAGGTCACGGTGTCGCCGTCGCGCGTGGCGTTCTCCTGGATCACCACCAGGTCGGCGCCCGGCGGGACGGGCGCGCCGGTGAAGATCCGCACGGCCTGGTCGGCCTCGACCGGTCGCCCATAGGCCCGGCCGGCGGCGCTCTCGCCCACGATGCGGAACGTCGCGCCCGGCGCCAGGTCCTCGCGGCGGATCGCCCAGCCGTCCATGGCCGAGGCGTCGAACGGCGGCTGGTGGCGGTCGGCGACGATCGGCGCGGCCAGCACCCGGCCGAGGGCGTCAGCCAGGGCGACCTTCTCGACGCCCAGCCGCGCGGCGTCGGACAGCATCCGGCCCCGCGCCTCGACGACGGTCAGGTTCTTCAGTTGAAGCTTGTCGCCGCTCACGCCGGCCCTCCGTAACCCTGGATCCTCTCTAGCGTGCGTCGCCGGGCCGCGCCGCCACGGTTTTCCGATAGCGCCCCCAGAATTGATCCGGCGCGGTCGCGTTCACCCCTGTTGTCTGTCCCTTTCGCCCCCTTTCGGGGAACGGCGATATCCATAGGCTCGCGCTTCCCTTTTTCGGAGACAATTCCATGAAGCGCTATGTGATCGAACGCGACATCCCCGGGGTCGAGGGGCTGGACGCCCAGCAGCTGAGCGGCGCGGCCGCCACCTCGAACAAGGCCCTGGCCGAGCTGGCCCCCAAGGTGCAGTGGGTCCAGTCGTTCGTCGCCAAGGACAAGACCTTCTGCGTCTATCTGGCCGAGGACGAGGCGGCGATTCGCGACCACGCCCGGCTCAGCGGCTTTCCGGCCAATCGGATAACGCCGATCTCGGGGATCATCGACCCGACCACGGAACGGGCCTAGGCTTGATCCGGGGACGTGGTGAAGGACGGCGGGACGGGTGGAGCGTGCAGGACGTCACGGTCGTACTGTTCGATGACGGGCTGGCCTCGACGGCCGTCCTGCCGATGGAGATATTCCATACGGCCGGGGCGCTGTGGGCCCAGCTGCACGGCCAACCGCCCGCGCCGCGCTTCCGGGTGCGCACGGCGTCGCTGACCGGCGCGCCGGTGCGCACGCCCTACGGCGCCCTGATCACGCCCGAGGTCCGCCTCGACGAGGTCGAGCGCACCGACATCGTGATCGTGCCGACCTCGGGCCTGGACCTGGACGTGAAGCTGCTGGAGAACAGCGCCATCCTGCCGTGGCTGCGCCGTCATCACGCGTCCGGGGCCTATGTGGCCGGGGTCTGCATGGGGGCGGCCTACCTGGCCGAGGCCGGGCTGCTGGACGGGCGGATCGGCACCACCCACTGGGCGCTGGGCGAGACGTTCGCCGCCCGCTATCCGAAGGTCCGCTGGCGGCCCGACCAGTTCGTCACCGAGGACGGCCGGCTGCTGTGCAGCGGCGGGGTCATGGCGGCGATGGACGTCAGCCTGTACCTGGTCGAGAAGCTGTGCGGCCACGAGATCGCGGTGCAGACGGCCAAGGCGCTGCTGATGTCGATGCCGCGCACCCACCAGTCCGGCTATGCGGTGCTGCCGCTGTCGGCCCCGCATGACGACGCCGGCGTGCGCGACATCGAGGCCTATGTGCAGGGCGCGTTCCACCAGGACCTCAGCGTGGAGGGCCTGGCGACCCGGGCGGGACTGGGCGAGCGCACCTTCGTGCGCCGCTTCAAGGCCGCCACCGGCCAGCGGCCCGGCGCCTATCTGCAGGCGGTGCGGATCGAGGCGGCCAAGAAGCTGCTGGAGCGGGAGGCGCGCTCGATCCAGGCCGTCAGCTCGGCGGTCGGCTATGACGACGTCGCCTTCTTCCGCAAGCTGTTCAAGCGCGCCACCGGCATGACGCCGGCCGAATATCGCCAGCGGTTCGGGGCGCTGCATGTGCGCAGCGGCCCGTTCGCCCCGGCAAGGCCGTCCGACGGTTTCGCCGCCGGACTCGCCGCCCTAGCCGACGAACGCCCGCTCGATCACGAAGTCGCCCGGCTCGGCGTTTGAGCCCTCGACCAGGCCGTGGGCCTCCAGCAGGGCGGCGGTGTCCTTGATCATGGCCATCGAGCCGCAGAGCATGGCGCGGTCGTGCTCGGGATCGAACTTCACCTGCTCCAGGCCGAGGTCGGCGAACAGCTTGCCGCTCTCGATCAGGTCGGTGAACCGGCCCTGGCGCTCGAACGCCTCGCGGGTGACGGTGGGGTAGTAGACGAGCTGGGCCTTGGCCTCGTCGCCGACCAGCGGGTCGTCGTGGATCTCGGCGGTGAACAGGTCGCGGTAGGCCAGCTCCTGCACCTCGCGCACGCCATGGGCGACGATCACCTGCTCGAAGCGGCTGTAGGCGTCGGGGTCGCGGGCCACCGACAGCCAGGGCGCCAGGCCCGTGCCGGTGCCGAACAGGAACAGGCGCTTGCCGGGCTTGACGGCGTCGAGCACCAGGGTGCCGGTCGGCTTCTTGCCCAGCAGGACCTGGTCGCCTTCCTTGATCTGCTGCAGGCGCGAGGTCAGGGGGCCGTCGGGCACCTTGATCGAGAAGAACTCCAGCTCCTCGGCGAAGTGCGGCGAGCCGATCGAATAGGCGCGCAGGATCGGCTTCTTCTCGCCCAGGTCCTCGCGCGGCGGCAGGCCGATCATCACGAACTCGCCCGAGCGGAAGCGGAAGCTGGCCGGGCGGGTGATGGCGAAGCTGAACAGGCGATCCGTCCAGTGCTTGACCCACAGCACGGTCTCGGTGTGCCAGGCGGCTTCCTTGACGGGAGCAGGCGCGGGAACGGTGGTTTCGATGGCCGACATAAGTGGGTTTCAAGTCCTGGACGCGCGGCGGACCACGCAATTCTGAGATGGCGTCGCCTAGGCCCTAGAAGCGACTGCGTCTCATGTGAGCACAGGCGCGTGGATGTCAACTTTGGTGGTCTGAAAGGGCTTTGAGAAATTCTTCCCCAAAAGCGTCAAAATGGCGGGCGCCTGTTTTTTGAACCGTGTCAAAATTGTGATTGCCGCCTCCCCAAACGGGGCGCACTCTTCCTCTTGCCCCCGCGTCCTAGACGAGGCGGAGGCCAACGATACGGAGGAACGGATGCGGGTTAGGTTCGTGATGGCCGCCGCGGCGGTCAGTGTGTTGGCGTTAGGCGTAACGGCTTGCAATGAGACCGGAAGCTCCGGTCAAACCCAAGCCCAGCAGGTCTCTCTCGAAGGAAAGTCGGTCACGGCTTCCGGCTGCGTACGCCCGGTGGAGAACACCTCGTGCATGGTGGTTCGCGGCCCCGGCGGCGGCTACTACGATATTTCCGGAGCCAGCCCGGCGCCGGATCCGGCCAAGGGCGTGGGCATCTCGCTGCAAGGACGCGATCAGGGTGAGAACACCCAGTGCGGGCGCAAGCTCACCGACGTGAAGTGGTCGTATCTGAACGTCCAGTGCGCCGCCGCCGCCCCGGCGGCCGCGCCGGCGACTGAAAAGGCCGGCTAAGGCGACTCAGGCTTCGCCGGAGCCCGGATCCGTCCGGGTCTTCGGCGAATCCGAACTGCCCTCCGCGCCGCGTGGCTCGGTCGCGGGACGCGGGGCCTTGCCGTCGGCTCCCGTGGCGGGGCGCTGGTTCTCGTTCTCGACCTCCCGGTTGGACGGCCTGTCTTGGCTGGATGTCGGCATGACGCGTTTCCTCCGGGCTCTGGTTCGGCGCCAAGGCCTAACGCGCCGCGTCGGCGGCTGATCCTTCGGCGTGGGACATCGAATCCGCAGATCGCGCTCCGGCCGCTTGCCGGGCTCGAACGACCCTGCTAAACGACGCGGCTCTGGCGATGAGACCAACGCGCCGGCGGGCTTCAAAGAGCCTACCGGCGCGATGTTCATTGTCGGAAAGCCGGAATCTCCGCTAAGGGGATCGCGGTTCCGCAGGAGTGTAGCTCAGCTGGTAGAGCATCGGTCTCCAAAACCGAGGGTCGTGGGTTCGAGTCCCTCCACTCCTGCCACTATATGTCATCGGTCACCCCGGCTTTCGGGCTGACCTATCGAAAGTCGCGAGCCTCTTAAGTCATGGCCAGGAAACCGGGTTCCAGCCCGTCTGCGATCAAGAACCGCGCCGCGAAGACGGCCGCGGCGCTCGCGCCCGCCGGTCAGGCGGCCGCCGCCGCCAAGGCTCCGGCCGCGCCGAAGAAGCCGATCAACCCGCTTCGCTTCGCGCAGGAAGTCCGCGCCGAGGCCCGCAAGATCACCTGGACCACCCGCAAGGAGACCTGGATCACCTCGGTGATGGTCTTCATCATGGTGGTCCTGGCCTCGCTGTTCTTCACCTTCGCCGACTGGATCCTGGGCCTGGGCGCCAACCTGCTCCTCAAGATCGCCGCGGGATAAGACACACCATGAGCAACGAAACCGCGTCCAATCCGAACCACAAGTGGTACATCGTCCACGCCTACTCGAACTTCGAGAAGAAGGTGGCCGAGAGCATCCGCGAGCAGGCCAAGAGCCACGGTCTGGAAGACAGCTTCTCCGAAATCCTGGTTCCCACCGAGGACGTCGTCGAGATCCGTCGCGGCCGCAAGGTCAACGCCGAGCGCAAGTTCTTCCCGGGCTACGTGCTGGTGAAGATGAACCTCTCGGACGAAGCCTACCACCTGATCAAGAATACCCCGAAGGTCACGGGCTTCCTGGGCAGCGCCTCCAAGCCGCAGCCGGTCTCCGAAAAGGAAGTCCAGCGCATCATCGGCACGATCGAAGAGGGCGTCGAGCGTCCCAAGACCGTGGTGCTGTTCGAGGTCGGCGAGAACGTCCGCGTCACCGACGGCCCGTTCGCCAGCTTCAACGGCTCGGTCGAGCAGGTCGACGAGGAGCGGGCCCGCCTGCGCGTCACCGTCTCGATCTTCGGCCGCGCCACCCCGGTGGAACTGGAATACAGCCAGGTCGAGAAGATCGCCTAAGGGCGGCTCTCACAGTCGAAGCTTTCGAAAACCCCGCGTCGGCAACGGCGCGGGGTTTTTGCTGTACGGAGCGCGGGCGCCGCTTGACGTGGCCTCTTTAATATAGCCAACTAGCAATATATCTACGAGGCAATTGAAGATGGTCGCCGCCCAGCCCCAACAACTCGACCTGGTGTTCGCCGCCCTGGCCGATCCCACCCGCCGGGCGATCCTGGCGCGGCTGGCCCAGGGCGAGGCCACGGTCAACGACCTGGTCGCGCCGTTCGACCTGGCCCAGCCGACCATCTCCAAGCACCTGAAGGTGCTGGAGGGCGCGGGCCTGGTGTCGCGCGGCCGCAGCGCCCAGTTCCGCCCGGTGCGTCTGGAGGCCGGCCCGCTGGCCGGGGTCGACCAGTGGATCGGCGGCTACCGCCAGTTCTGGGCCCAGAGCCACGACCGCCTCGCGGCCTATGTCAAAACCCTGCAAGCCGAGGAGAACGGCCATGACGACTGAGCCCGAAGCCGACCGCCAGATCATCATCATCCGCCAGTTCGATGCGCCCGCGCGCATCGTGTTCCTGGCCCACACCAAGCCCGAGCACGTGAAGCGGTGGTTCGGCCCCGTGGATTGGCCGCTGACGACCTGCGAGATGGATTTCCGGGTGGGCGGCCGCTTCCACTTCGCCATGACGGGCCCCAACGACGAGCCCGGCCCGCCGTTCGGCGGCGAATATCTGGAGATCGAGCCGGACCGGCGCATCGTCTACACCAACGGCTTCGACGCGCCGGGCTCGCCGCGGTTCGTGACCGCGGTCACGTTCGAGGAAAGCGGCGGCAAGACCACCCTGACCCAGGTCACCACCTTCGAGACCAAGGCCGTGCGTGACGAGTATGTCGAGCTGGGCTTCGTCGAAGGGACGAACTCCGGCTACGACCAACTGGGCGACGTGGTCGCGGGGCTGAAGGGCTAGGCCTCCTCGAACGCCGACAGGATGGGGCAGGGGCCCGCCGTGGTCTCGCCGCAGGCGCGGGCCAGGCGCTTCAGGGCGTCGCGGGCCGTTTCCAGCTCGACAATTTTGGCGTCCAGGGCGGCGATGCGTTCCAGGGCCAGGCCGCGCGCCCGGGCGTGGTCGTCGCCGGCGTCCAGGGCCAGCAGCTCGGCGACCTGCTCGAGGGTAAAGCCCGCGGCCTGGGCCGCGCGGATAAAGCGCAGTCGGCGCACGTCCGCCTCGCCATAGCGCCGCACGCCGCCGGCGGAGCCGCCACCTTCGGGACGAGCAGGCTGCTCCAGCAGGCCGCGCCGCTGGTAATAGCGCACGGTCTCCACGCCCACCCCGCCGGCCTGGGCCAGGCCCGCGATCGTCGTCGTCTTCATCTCTTGACTCCGTACCATGGTACGGAACCCATATGAGCAGGGTCCCGTTCTCGGGCAAGCCGGAGACCCTTGATGACCGCCTCGACCACGACCTCGCCCCGGACCGCCGTGCTCTATCGGATGGTCACCGACCAGCACGTCTGTCCCTGGGGGCTGCGCGCCCGGGACCTGCTGCGCCGCCGGGGCTATGCGGTCGAGGATCACTTGCTGACGACGCGCGAGGAGATCGACGTCTTCAAGGCCGCCCACGGGGTGGCGACCACGCCCCAGGCCTTCATCGACGGCCAGAGGGTCGGCGGCTACGACGACCTGCGTCGCTGGTTCGGCCTGCGGGTGCGCGACCCCAAGGCCCTGACCTACACGCCGGTGATCGCGGTGTTCGCCGTCGCCGCCCTGACGGCCCTGGCCGCCACCTACGCCGCGACCGGCCAGGTCTTCACCGCCCACGCCCTGCAGTGGTTCATCGCCTTCTCGATGTGCGCCCTGGGCATGCTGAAGCTGCGCGACATCGAGACCTTCTCGACCATGTTCCTGGGCTACGACCTGCTGGCCCAGCGCTGGCTGCCCTACGCCCGGATCTATCCGTTCGCCGAGGTCGGGGCCGGGGTGCTGATGATCGCCGGGGCCCTGACCTGGCTGTCGGCGCCGGTGGCGCTGTTCATCGGGACGGTCGGAGCGGTGTCGGTATTCAAGGCGGTCTATGTCGACAAGCGCCAGCTGAAATGCGCCTGCGTCGGCGGCGACAGCAACGTGCCGCTGGGCTTCGTCTCGCTGACCGAGAACCTGATGATGATCGCCATGGCGGTCTGGATGCTGGTCATGTAGCGGCCTTTACGGCCCGCTTACGCCGGCGGGCCGGAGCCGAATGGCGCCCTTACGCGGCTCGGCGCGACAAGGACGGACCTTCTGGAGTCCGTCCGATGTCCGTCTTCCATTGCAAGCTCGTCTCCCTGGCCCTGGCCTTCGCCGCGGTCGGAGGCTTCGTCCTGTTGCTGGTCCTGGCCGCCCAGCATCCGCAAGCCGCGCCGCTGTTGCGCATCCTGGCCTTCCTGTGGCTGGTCGCGGCCGGGGCGTCGAAGCTGGTGTTCGACCTGACCGAGAGCGCCGGGCGCGACCAACGTCACGAGTCGTCGCGCCATGACCCGTTGCAACGCTTTCGGGAATAGCCAGGATGCGGCGCCCGCCGCTTCCGGAGCCCGACCATGGCCGACGACCTCCGCATCCGTCCCCTGACCCGCGCCGATCACGCCGAGTGGCTGCCCCTGTGGGACGGCTACAACGCCTTCTATGGGCGGTCGGGCGAGACGGCCCTGGACCCGGCGGTCACGGCCATGACCTGGTCGCGGTTCTTCGACGCCTACGAACCGGTGCATGGCCTGGTCGCCGAACAGGGCGGCCGTCTGCTGGGGTTGGTCCACTACCTCTTCCACCGCAGCACCACGATGATCGAGCCGATCTGCTATCTGCAGGACCTGTTCACGACCGAGCAGGCGCGGGGCAAGGGCGTGGGCCGGGCCCTGATCGAGGCGGTGTACGACGCCGCCCGGGCGGCGGGGGCGTCGCGGGTCTACTGGCAGACCCACGAGACCAACGCCACGGCGATGAAGCTGTACGACCAGGTCGCCGACAAGTCGGGGTTCCTAGTCTATCGCAAGCCGCTTTGAGGCCTCCCGCGCGAGCCGTTACGTCGCCCGCAGTCCCGCCATCATCACGCTCAGCAGCCGCCGCGCGCCGGCGTCCCAGCCCGGCTGCTCGTAGCCGATGCTGAGGCCGCTCATCATCCTGAGGATGTCGTCGAAGCCGATGTCGGGCCGGATATCGCCGGCGGCGTGGGCCGCCTTCGTCAGGCGCTCCAGGGGCGGCAGGATGGCGGCGCCGGAGCTGGCGTAGACGCGCKAGCCTTCGCCCGGATCGGCGCGCAGGGCCGGGGCGACGACGCGCTTGGTGGCCATGTAGTCGATCAGCAGGTTCAGCCAGGCCTCCAGCGCCTCGCCGGCCGAGCATTCGGCCAACAGGGCGTCGGCCGAGGCCGCCAGTTGCCCGACCTCGCGCGCATAGACCGCCGCGATCAGCGCCTCCCGCGTGGGGAAGTGGCGATAGAGGGTGCCGATGCCCACGCCGGCCCGGCGCGCGATGTCCTCCAGCGGCGCGTCGGCGCCGGCCTCGGTGAACGCCGCCTTGGCCGCCGTCAGCAATAGGTCGCGGTTGCGCAGGCTGTCGGCGCGGGGCTTTCGGGCCTTGGGTGTGGAATCTTCTRGCATCGACCTTGAAAAACGGAGGGTTCCTCCGAATATGTATCCGGAGCCTTCCTCCATTTAATCCTCCGGGCAGGTTCGGACAACAACCCTTCAAGGGACAAGAGAGTCATGAGCGAACAATTCGGCGCCAAATCCACCACCGACGACGTCCTGGCCGGCGTCGACTTGTCGGGCAAGCGCGTCCTGGTCACCGGCGTTTCGGCCGGCCTGGGCGTGGAGACCGCCCGTGTCCTGGCCGCCCACGGCGCGGACGTCGTCGGCGCGGCCCGCGACCTGGCCAAGGCGCAAGGCGCGACCGCTGTGGTCCGCGAGGCCGCCGCCCGGGGCGGTGGCTCGCTGACCCTGGTCGAGCTGGACCTGGCCGACCTCAAGAGCGTGCGCGCCTGCGCCGACGCCCTGGTCGCCGAGGGCCGGGCGTTCGACCTGGTCATCGCCAACGCCGGGGTGATGGCCCCGCCGTTCGGCAAGACCGCCGACGGCTTCGAGACCCAGTTCGGCACCAACCACCTGGGCCACTTCGTGCTGATCAACCGCATCGCCAGCCTGCTGAAGGCCGGCTCGCGGGTGGTGTCGCTGGCCTCTTCGGGCCACCGCTTCTCGGACGTCAATCTCGAGGACCCGAACTTCGAGACCACCGAATATGTGCCGTTCGAGGCCTATGGCCGCTCGAAGACCGCCAACATCCTGTTCGCCGTCGAGTTCGACCGCCGGCACAAGGATCGCGGCGTGCGGGCGGTGGCCGTGCATCCGGGCGGCATCCAGACCGAACTGGCCCGCCACCTGGACCCGGCCTTCATCCAGGGCTGGATCGACCAGCTGAACTCCCAGGCCGAGGCCGCCGGCCAGCCGCCCATCGAGTGGAAGACCATCCCGCAGGGCGCGGCCACCAGCGTCTGGGCCGGGGTCACGGCGCCGGTCTCGCTGGTCGCCGGCCGCTATTGCGAGGACTGCCACGTGGCCGAGCTGGTCGACGACGCCTCCCAGATCCGCGCCGGCGTGCGGTCCTACGCGATCGATCCGGCCCGCGCCCAGGCGCTGTGGGCGCTGAGCGAGAAGATGGTCGGCGAGACCTTCTAAAGGCCGGCCGCGACCGCCCCTCTTCTGAGAAGGGGGGCGGTCGTCCGCCCGCTGGACTCGTCGCCCCCCACCTGCTACATGCCGCGCCTCGCTCCAGGACCCTGTCCCGGGGCGTGCTCGTCGTTATGGCGAGATCAAATCCGTGGAAGGGACGCCAAGCCCGCACCACGGCCAACCAGCGAAGGCCGTTAGCTCGGCTTTCTTGAGAGGATACAATGGCTAAGAAAATCCTGGGCTATATCAAGCTCCAGGTGAAGGCCGGCTCCGCCACGCCTTCACCGCCCATCGGCCCGGCTCTGGGTCAGCGCGGCGTCAACATCATGGGCTTCTGTAAGGAGTTCAACGCGCGCACCGAGAACGTCGAAAAGGGCACCCCCCTGCCGACCGTCATCACGGTCTATCAGGACAAGTCGTTCACCTTCGTCACCAAGACGCCCCCGGCGACGCACTATCTGAAGCAGATCACCGGCCTGAAGTCCGGCGCCAAGCTGACCGGTCGCGAGACCGTCGGCGAAGTGACCCGCACCCAGCTGCGCGAGATCGCTGAAAAGAAGATGAAGGACCTGAACGCCAACGATCTCGAGGCCGCGGCCAAGATCATCGAAGGCTCCGCCAAGGCCATGGGCCTGAAGATCGTGGAGGCCTAAGACCATGGCTAAGCAACCCAAGCGCATCAAGGCCTGGACCGGCGATCGTGACGCCGCCCACGCCGTCGCCGAAGCCATCGCCCTGGTGAAGGCCAACGCCAAGGCCAAGTTCGACGAAACCGTCGAGATCTCGGTCAACCTGGGCGTCGACCCGCGTCACGCCGACCAACAGGTCCGCGGCGTGGTGAACCTGCCCTCGGGCACCGGCCGCGACGTCCGCGTCGCCGTCTTCGCCAAGGACGCCAAGGCGGCTGAAGCCACCGCGGCGGGCGCCGAGCACGTCGGCGCCGAAGACCTGTACGAAAAGATCGCCGGCGGCTTCATGGACTTCGATCGCGTCATCGCGACCCCGGACATGATGGCCCTGGTCGGTCGCCTCGGTAAGGTGCTGGGCCCGCGCGGCCTGATGCCGAACCCGAAGGTCGGCACCGTGACCCCGAACGTCGGCCAAGCCGTGAAGGACGCCAAGGGCGGCGCCGTCGAGTTCCGCGTCGAGAAGGCGGGCATCGTCCACGCCGGCATCGGCAAGATCTCGTTCTCGGACGAAGCCCTGCTGGTCAACGTGAAGGCCCTGGTCGACGCGCTGAACAAGGCCAAGCCGTCGGGCGCCAAGGGCGTCTACGTGAAGCGTATCGGCCTGTCGTCGACGATGGGTCCGGGCTTCAAGGTCGACGTCGCTTCGGTCAACGCCTAAGCACTTCGGACTTAAGTTAGCGAGCGGGCGCTGGAGCGATCCAGCGCCCGCTTTGCGTTTGGGGCTTGGCTCTTCGAATGGGAGCCGTCTGCTCTATAAGGGCGCTGAGCTCATCCTGCCGCCGGACATCCAGCCCACGTGACCGATCCTCAAGTTCTCGACGTCGCCGTGATCGGCGGCGGGCCGGCCGGGCTGATGGCGGCCGAGGCGCTGAGCGCGGCGGGGCTGTCGACGGCGGTGTTCGAGCGCATGCCGACCCTGGGGCGCAAGTTCCTGATGGCCGGGCGCGGCGGGCTGAATCTGACCCATTCGGAAGACTTCGAGCGGTTCGTCGCCCGCTACGGCGAGGCCGCGCCGACCCTGCGGCCGATGCTGGAGGCGTTCACACCGGCTGATCTGGTCGCTTGGGCCGAGGGGCTGGGGCAAGCGACCTTCGTGGGCACCAGCGGCCGGGTGTTCCCCAGGGCGCTGAAGGCCTCGCCCTTGCTGCGGGCCTGGATCGCGCGGCTGGAGGGGCAGGGCGTGGCGCTGAACCTGCGCGCGACCTGGACCGGCTGGAACGCGGCCGGCGACCTGACCTTCGACACGCCCGCCGGACCGCGCGCCGTGCGGCCGCGCGCCACGATCCTGGCCCTGGGCGGGGCCAGCTGGGCCAAGCTGGGTTCGGACGGGGCGTGGGCGCCGCTGCTGGCGGCGCGGGGCGCGGCGACGGCGCCGTTCCGGCCGGCCAATGTCGGCTTCACGGTCGACTGGACGCCGTTGTTCCGCGAGCGATTCGCCGGATCGCCGCTGAAGAACATCGCCCTGAGCTTCGAAGGCCAGACTTCGCGCGGCGACGCCCTGGCGGCGGGCTATGGCCTGGAGGGCGGAGCGGTCTACGCCCTGTCGGCGGCGCTGCGCGACGTCATCCAGGCGCGGGGCTCGGCGACGCTGGAGATCGACCTGCGGCCCGACGTCCCTCTGGCCCAACTGACCGCGCGCCTGTCCAAGCCGCGGGGCGGGCAGTCGCTGTCGAGCTGGCTGCGCAAGGCCGCTCACCTGTCACCGGTCGAGATCGGCCTGTTGCGCGAGGCGCACGGCGTGGCCCTGCCGGTCGCGCCCGACGCCCTGGCGGCGGCGATCAAGGCCGCGCCGATCGTCCTGACCGGGACCCAGGGGCTGGAGCGGGCGATCTCGTCGGCCGGCGGCCTGTCGTTCGATGCGCTGGACGGGCTGGAGCTGAAGGCCGCGCCCGGCGTGTTCGTGGCCGGCGAGATGCTGGACTGGGAGGCTCCGACCGGCGGCTACCTGCTGCAGGCCTGCTTCGCCACGGGCGTGGCGGCGGCGCGGGCGGTGATCGCCAGGTTCGCCCGCTAGCCGCAGCTTTACTTCATCGCCGCCCGGATCTTGGCCGCCATCGCCTCGATGGCCTTGGGGTCGCCCTTCTCGTTCTCGACGAACATCAGCGGCTTGCCGGCCACGCGCGGGATCACGTGGATATGCAGGTGCGGCACGCTTTGGCCGACGCCGTTGTTCTGGACGATGGTGAAGCCCTCGACGCCCAGGCCGTCGACCTGGGCCTGGCCGACCCTGGCGGCCACGGCCATGATCCGCGACAGGTCCTGGGGCGAGATCTCCAGGATGTTACGGGCCTTGGAGGTTTTGGAGATCACCAGCACGTGGCCCGGCTCTGCCGGGGCGTGGTCCATGAAGGCCAGCACCTGGTCGTCCTCGTAGACCTTGGGCACGACGATCTCGCCGCGCAGGATCTTGGCGAACGGGTTGCTCTCGTCGTAGGGCGCCTTCAGCGGGATCTGCGGCGTGCCCGGCCTGGCCGAGGCCGGATCGAACTGGCCGAGCCACCGGATCACCTCGCCCTCCAGCGCGATGCGGCTGTCCGAGAAGCTGTGGTCGGTGTCCATGTAGGTTTCGGTCAGGGCCGCGGCCTGGGCCTGGCGCGCGGCGGCGGCCAACTTGCGGATCGTCGGGGCGCGGGCGTGTTCGGCCCCGATCAGCAGCAGCGGCCGGTCGGCGATGCGGGCGCTGAGCGCCTCCAGGTCCAGCTTGGGCGCGTCGGTCTCGATCTCCTTGATCAGCAGTTCAGGACTGGTCCCGGCCAGGGGGACGGTGTCGGGACGCATCTTCTCGATGGCCGCCTTGCGGGCGGCGACATCGGTGATGTCGGCCTTGCGCTTGCCGATGTCCCAGGCGTCGATCAGCACCGTTCCGGCCACCCGAGGATCGGCGGCCGCGGCGTCGGCGGCCATGAAGCCGCCCATGCTGTGGCCGGCCACCACGATGCGCTTGGGATCGATGTGGTACTTGGCGATGTTGGCCGGGTCGTTGAGGAAGGCCACGGCCGCCTCGCCGTCCAGCCGGGCGTTGGCGAAGCTGAACTTGCCCGGGCTGCCCCACGAGCCGCGATAGTTGATCTTCAGCACGTTCCAACCGGCCCGGCGCACGGCCTGCATCAGATCGATATTGGTCTCGTTGCCGGGGAAGCCGTGCAGGAACAGCATCGTCGGATGCGGCTGGTCGCCCGAGGCCAGGTACATCAGGGCGTTGACCCGCACGCCGCCGGTCGGAAGCGTGAACGCCGCCATGTCGGCCGGATGGGCGGCGTCGCGCGGCGGATCGGCGATGACCGCCTTGGGGATCGGCGGGGCCTTGGGCTCGGCGAAGGACGGTGCGGTGAGGCCGACGAGCATCAGGGCCGCGAGGCCGGCGGTGAGCATGCGCTTCATGGACGGGTCCCCGATTGTCGATCTTCTTCTTATCGAAGAAATTCGGGGCCGCGCCAGGGCTTCCCGTTCGCGAGAGGGGAGGGCGGGGACGTGTCGCGGTTCTAGGCGCTCGGCGTCTTGTCCTTGGCCTTCAGGGCCATGACGGCGGTCCCCACCACCAGCCCCAGGCCCGATCCCAGCGAGACGCCGACAGGCAGGTTGTTCGTGAGGACGCCCAATACGGCGCCGAACGCCGCGCCGAACGCCAGGCCCAGACCCATAGGCATCGTCGTCTCGCCTCCATGCTTGCCGCCCAGGATAACATGGCGCTCGGCGCGGGAGCAGACCTTCCAGGCCCGAAAGACGCCGCCTGCAACCACGCCGAGGCCCGCGCTTGGGGTTGTCACTTCGCCGGCGATTCCTTGGTCAGCTGACCCGCCGAGATCTTCCACTCGCCGTTTGATGCGGTGGCGACCAGGATCAGCGCGCGCTGCAGGCCCTGCACGGGCTGGCCGTTCATCAGGAAGTCCATGTGGAAGAAGATCGTCGCCACGTCCGGGCGCAGAAGGTGCACCTCGGGGACGTCCTTCTTGGTGATCGTGGTCTTCTGCGCCCAGCCGCCGACGTGGATCTTGGCGAACTCGGACACGATCGCCTCACGGCCCTCGGTCCGCTCCTCGGCGATGGGCACCCAGACGGCGTCTGGCGTGTAGAGCGCCTCGAAGGCCTTCGGGTCGTGGGCGTTCCACGCGGCGATGAAGCGGTCGGGAAGAGCGTCTGGTCCAGCCGCATGGGCCAGGCCGGGCGCGAGAAGGAGCAGGGCCGTCAGCAGAACCGGAAGGCGCATGGGGTCATCTCCGAGGGGTGTGGCATCTAAGGTGGCGCCGCGCCCATCTGCAATCCGAGTTTCGTGACGGGGCGGCGTTCGGGCGAAAATCCCGGGCGGTGTTGAAATGCGCGCCATCTTCGTCTATACGCCGGCCCTTCTCCGACGGGCTCGCCCGATGGAGATCCTGTTTGAGAACTGCGGGGCGTGGGGTCACCAACGCCGTAATCGAGGAAGAGCCCTTCCTCGCCGTCGGGAGACAGGGATAGAGACGCCGACGCTCTCCTGACTCGTGACTCCTGTCCGAGACAGATACGCGGCCGACTTTCCTTGGAACAGGCTGATGCAACTCGCGTGCGGGAGCGATCCCGCGTGGGACGCGCATTTGGCTGCCGGAATGGTCCGGCCGCTGTTATTGAGTAGGAGACCGCAATGGACCGCGCTCAAAAGCAGGAATCGATCGAGTCGCTGAAAAGCGTCTTCGCCGATGCCGGCGCTGTCGTCGTGACCCACTACATGGGTCTGACCGTTGCGGAAATGACCGACCTTCGTCTTCGCCTCCGCAAGGAAGGCGCCGCGATCAAGGTTGTGAAGAACACCCTGGCCCTCAAGGCTCTGGACGGCAAGCTCGGTGACAAGGGCGAAAAGCTCTTCACCGGTCCGGTCGCCATCGCCTACGGCCCGGACGCTGTTTCGGCCGCCAAGGTCGCCGTTCAGTTCGCCAAGGAAAACGACAAGTTCAAGCTTGTCGGCGGCGTTCTGGACCAGACCAACGTGCTGGACGAGAACGGCGTTAAGGCTCTGGCGACCCTGCCGTCGCTGGACGAACTGCGTGGCAAGCTCATCGGCCTGATCCAGGCTCCGGCGACCAAGATCGCCGGCGTCCTGCAGGCTCCGGCTGGCCAGCTGGCTCGCGTCTTCAACGCCTACGCGACCAAAGACGCCGCGTAACGGTCATCACCGCATCTATCCCATATCTCTCTAAGGAACTTACACATGTCCAAGCTCGAAAAGCTGGTTGAAGAACTGTCCACCCTGTCGGTGCTGGAAGCCGCTGAGCTGTCCAAGCTGCTMGAAGAAAAGTGGGGCGTCTCGGCCGCCGCTCCGGTCGCCGTGGCCGCCGTTGGCGGTGGCGCTGCCGCCGCTCCGGCCGAAGCCGCCGAAGAGCAAACCGAATTCACCGTCGTCCTGACCGACGGCGGCGACAAGAAGATCAACGTGATCAAGGAAGTCCGCGGCGTTCGTCCGGACCTGGGCCTGAAGGAAGCCAAGGACCTGGTCGAAGGCGCTCCGCAGAACGTCGTTGAAAACGTCTCGAAGCAAGTCGCCGAAGAAGTCGCCAAGAAGCTGACCGAAGCCGGCGCCAAGGTCCAAGTGAAGTAATTCACTTCCCCGCGTCTCGCGTGGGGGACCTGCCGGCGTCAGTTCTCTGACGCACACGTTGACGGCCCCGGAGGGAAACCTCCGGGGCCGTTTTCTTTAGGCCGCGCCCCTGCGTCATCCTGGCACGCTCGTTGCTAACCCTGGTCGCGCACGCAGCAGCTGGAGGCGACCATGGCGATCTCGGGGATTTCGGGCGGCGGCTATTCGATGTGGAGCCCGCTGGCCGCGGCGTCGGCCACGACCGGTTCGAGGGCGGCGCTCGACAGCGCCAGCGACCTGGACAAGGTCCGCGACAAGGGCCTGGTGGCCTTCGCCAAGGAAGCCAAGAAGGACGCCTGGGAGGAAAAACTCAAGGCGTGGAAGGCCGAAGCGATGAAGAACGCCGGCCTGACCGAGGAAAGCCTGGCGGCCATGTCGCCCGACCAGCGCACCGACGCCCTGCAGCAGATCGACGACGCCGTGAAGGCCAAGATCAAGGAAGCCATGGACGGCGCAAAGGCCCAGGCCAAGAACGGCCTGGCGGTGCCCAATTTCGTGGACATGAGCGTCTGATATAAAGCGGCAACCTTTGCCGCGTGATGGGCGTTATCTGCCCATGCTCAAGCTGGCTGGAATCCTGCTCGTCCTGATGATCGTGTTCGGGATCCTCGGCTTCGTCGTCGACGTGGCCGGCGGCCTGGCCAAGATCGCGTTCTTCGTCTGCCTGGCGGCCTTCGCGGTCTCGCTGGTCGGCAAGGCGCTCAATCGGGGCTGAGCCCATTAGTAATATCAATCTTGTTGACGCCGACCGGACACGCCTCTAGCGATTGCCGCCAATAGATAGCGGTAACATTAGGGGAAGCGATGGAACGGCTGAACACGGGCGCGCGCCGTTGGGCGGCGGGGCTGGTCTCGAGCCTGGCCCTGGGCCTCTCCGCCGGCCTCGTGGCGACCAGCGCGGTCGCCGCGCCGGCGGCGGTCATGGACCGCAACGGCTCGTACGTCTCGGTCGAGACCTACGCCCCCAACATCGTCCGGGTGACCATCAGCCAGGACCGCGCCCTGGCCGAGGCCGCACCGGGCTACGGCTTCACAGCCGAAAGCGACGACAAGGGCTGGCGCCACGACCAGAAGGCCGGAGCCGACATCTTCACCTCCGGCGCGCTGTCGCTGGAAGTCGTCGCCCAGCCCTGGCCAGGTGCGCCCTCGCAGATGGAGCGCTATTTCGCGCCGTCCCTGCCGCCGGTCTCGGTCAAGATCCGCAAGGCCGACGGTTCGGACCTGGTGGCGATGAACGGCTGGGAAATGGCTCCCCACGTCGTGAGCGGCGAGCGGACCTACCAGGCCGGCGCCAGCTTCTCGACAAGCGCCGACGAGCACTTCTACGGCCTGGGCCAGAACCAGGAAGGCATACTGGACCTGCGCGGGCGCTCGATCACCTGCAAGCACGACTACGACGCGCCGGCCGGCGAGACCGTCTGCGTGCCGTTCATGGTCTCGAGCAAGGGCTACGGCGTTATCTGGGACAACCCGTCGGAGACCAAGGTCTATCCGGGCGTCAACGGCCGCACCCTGTGGCAGTCGAAGGTCGGCGAGCGGGTGTCGTTCTTCGTGATCACCGGCAGCTATGACGAGATCTACGCCGGCTATCGCAAGCTGACCGGCGTCACGCCGCTGCCGCCCAAGGCCGCCTTCGGCTACATCCAGTCCAAGGCCCGCTACGAGAGCCAGAAGCAGATCCTGGATGTGGCCAAGGGCTATCGCGACCGCGGCTATCCGCTGGATGTGATGGTGCTGGACTGGTTCTACTGGACCCGGATGGGCCAGCTGGACATCGACCCGACCTACTTCCCCGACCCGGCCGCGATGAACAAGGAGCTGCACGACAACGGCGTGCACAGCATCATCAGCGTCTGGCCGCGCTTCGAGAAAGAAGGTCGCTACTTCAACTACCTGGCCGACAAGGGCTGGTTCCTGAAGGACGCCGACGGCAAGCCGGTCGACGGCCTGCCGTTCCGCAGCGACCGCACCGGCGCCCTGATCGACAGCACCAACCCGCAGGCCCGCGAGTGGTTCTGGGGCAAGATCCGCGACAACATCGCCTCCAAGGGCTTCGACTGGTTCTGGCTGGACGAGACCGAGCCGGACCTGGTGCCGGAAGGCTATTTCTGGAGCATCGGTTCGGGCGACCGCTATCGGAACGTCTTCCCGCTGGTCCACACCCAGGGCGTGGCCGAGGGCTCGCGCCGCGACCGGCCCGACAAGCGCAACCTGATCCTGTCGCGCGCCGCCTATATCGGGACCCAGCGCAACGGGGCGCTGTTCTGGTCGTCCGACATCCAGCCCACCTGGGAAGCTCTCAAGAGACAAGTGCCGACCGGCCTGAACTTCACCGCCACGGGCCTGGCCTATTGGGGCAACGACATCGGCGGCTGGCAATGGCTGCCCCAGACCACGACGGCGACCAAGCCGCCGCTGCTGGACCCGTCCGACGCCCGCGACGTGGTGGGCCAGAACAACGACTATCCCGAGCTGTTCGCCCGCTGGTTCCAGTACGGGACCTTCACCCCGACCCTGCGGGTGCACGGCATGCGCAAGGACACCGAGGTCTGGTCGTACGGCAAGGGCGCCGAGGCCGTGGTCGCCAAGTACCTGAAGCTGCGCTACGCCCTGATGCCGTACCTCTACTCGATGGGCCACTCGACCTACGAGACCGGCGCGCCGTTCATGCGCGGCCTGTTCATGGACTTCCCGAACGATCCCAAGGTGGCCAACCTCGGCGACCAGTACATGTTCGGCCCGGCCTTCCTGGTGGCCCCGATCACCGACCAGGGCGTGACCGAGCGCGACGTCTACCTGCCCGCGGGCGCGGACTGGTACGACTACTGGACGGGCAAGAAGGTCGCCGGCGGCCAGACCATCAAGGTCTCGGCCCCGATCGACACGATCCCGCTGTTCGTCCGCGCCGGTTCGATCGTCCCGATGGGCGCGCCGATCCAGAGCACGGCCACGCCGCAGGCGATCAATGCGGTGAAGGTCTATCCGGGCCGCGACGCCGACTTCACGCTGTATGACGACGACGGTGTGACCAACGCCTACGAGAAGGGGGTCGGAAAGACGGTGAAGCTGCACTGGGACGACAAGGCCGGCAAGCTGACGGCGACGGGCGACAAAGGCCTGAGCGCCCAGGCGTTGGCGGCGGTGCAGGTGGTCCGCTAGGCGCGGCGACCGACTTGGGGGACACACAACTCGCGGAAAGACGGAGGGCGTGGATCCCGAGCCGTGCAGCGAGTGTGTGTCCCCACCTTCCGCTTTGGAGGAGGTTCCAAGCTTAACGGTGGGTTCCCGCATTCTTTTGTGGATAATCCCCCTTCCCATCCCCGACGGGTTGTCCTATATCCGCCCGTTCACGAAGACATTTCGGCGGAACGCGCACGCGTGTGTCCGCATGTATACGCCCCGAGGCGCGGTCAGCCGCCCTCCGATCAGCGCGAAGGGGCGCCCGCCAGGCTTCCGGTCCCGGTTGTCCTGACAGGGGAATTCCAGCGTCCAGCGTTCTCCCGCGAGGGGAACGGCGAGGGTGGACGCTAGGTACATTCGAATTCACGCGCGGAGTCCGTCCGCGCCCAGGGAAAAAACATGGCGCAATCCTTCACCGGCAAGAAGCGGATCCGGAAGTCTTTCGGCCGCATCCCCGAAGCTGTGCAGATGCCGAACCTCATCGAGGTTCAGCGCTCCTCCTACGAACAGTTCCTTCAGCGCGAGGTCCGTCCGGGCCAACGCCGCGACGAAGGTATCGAGGCGGTGTTCAAGTCCGTCTTCCCGATCAAGGATTTCAACGAGCGCGCGGTGCTCGAATACGTCTCGTACGAATTCGAAGAGCCCAAGTACGACGTTGAAGAGTGCATCCAGCGCGACATGACCTTMGCGGCGCCGCTGAAGGTCAAGCTGCGCCTGATCGTGTTCGAGACGGAAGAAGAAACCGGCGCCCGCTCGGTCAAGGACATCAAGGAGCAGGACGTCTACATGGGCGACATCCCGCTCATGACGGACAAAGGCACCTTCATCGTCAACGGCACCGAGCGCGTCATCGTCTCGCAGATGCACCGCTCGCCGGGCGTGTTCTTCGACCACGACAAGGGCAAGACCCACGCCTCGGGCAAGCTGCTGTTCGCCGCCCGCGTCATTCCCTATCGCGGCTCGTGGCTGGACTTCGAGTTCGACGCCAAGGACGTGGTCTATGTCCGCATCGACCGTCGCCGCAAGCTGCCCGCCACGACCTTCCTCTATGCCCTGGGCATGGACGGCGAAGAGATCCTGACGACGTTCTATGACGTCGTGCCGTTCGAGAAGCGCACCGCCGCCGGCGCCGAAGGCTGGGCCACGCCCTACAAGCCCGAGCGTTGGCGCGGCGTGAAGCCGGAATTCGCCCTGATCGACGCCGACACCGGCGAGGAAGTGGCCCCGGCCGGCACCAAGATCACCGCCCGCCAGGCCAAGAAGCTGGCCGACAACGGCCTGAAGACCCTGCTGCTGGCGCCGGAAGCCCTGACGGGCCGCTACCTGGCCCGCGACGCGGTCAACTTCGAGAACGGCGAGATCTACGCCGAAGCCGGCGACGAGCTGGACGTGGCCTCGATCCAGGCCCTGGCCGAGCAAGGCTTCAGCACCATCGACGTGCTGGACATCGACCACGTCACGGTCGGCGCCTACATGCGCAACACCCTGCGCGTGGACAAGAACGCCGTCCGCGAGGACGCGCTGTTCGACATCTACCGCGTGATGCGTCCGGGCGAGCCGCCGACGGTCGAAGCCGCCGAGGCGATGTTCAAGTCGCTGTTCTTCGACGCCGAGCGCTACGACCTGTCGGCCGTGGGCCGCGTGAAGATGAACATGCGCCTGGAGCTGGACGCTTCGGACGAGATGCGCGTGCTCCGCAAGGAAGACGTGCTGGCCGTCCTGAAGCTGCTGGTCGGCCTGCGCGACGGTCGCGGCGAAATCGACGACATCGACAACCTGGGCAACCGCCGGGTCCGTTCGGTGGGCGAACTGCTGGAAAACCAGTACCGCGTCGGCCTGCTGCGCATGGAACGCGCCATCAAGGAACGCATGTCGTCGGTCGACATCGACACCGTGATGCCGCATGACCTGATCAACGCCAAGCCGGCCGCGGCCTCGGTGCGTGAATTCTTCGGCAGCTCGCAGCTGTCGCAGTTCATGGACCAGACCAACCCGCTGTCGGAGATCACCCACAAGCGCCGTCTGTCGGCGCTTGGCCCGGGCGGTCTGACCCGCGAGCGCGCCGGCTTCGAAGTCCGCGACGTTCACCCGACCCACTACGGCCGCATCTGCCCGATTGAAACGCCGGAAGGCCCGAACATCGGTCTGATCAACTCGCTGGCCACCCACGCCCGCGTGAACAAGTACGGCTTCATCGAGAGCCCCTACCGTCGCGTCGCCGACGGCAAGCCGCTCGACGAGGTCGTCTACATGTCGGCCATGGAAGAGTCGAAGCACGTCATCGCGCAGTCGAACATCAAGGTTGCGAACGGCGAGATCGTCGAGGACCTGGTCCCCGGCCGGATCAACGGCGAGCCGACCCTGCTCCAGAAGGAACAGGTCGACCTGATGGACGTGTCGCCGCGCCAGGTGGTTTCGGTGGCCGCGGCCCTGATCCCGTTCCTGGAAAACGACGACGCCAACCGCGCCCTCATGGGCTCGAACATGCAACGTCAGGCCGTGCCGCTGGTGCAGTCCGACGCCCCGCTGGTCGGCACCGGCATGGAAGCCGTGGTCGCCCGTGACTCGGGCGCCGTGGTCATCGCCAAGCGCACCGGCGTGGTCGAGCAGATCGACGGCACCCGTATCGTCGTCCGCGCCACGGAAGAGACCGACAGCGCCCGTTCGGGCGTCGACATCTACCGCCTGTCGAAGTTCCAGCGTTCGAACCAGTCGACCTGCATCAACCAGCGCCCGCTGGTGAAGGTGGGCGACAAGATCAGCGCCGGCGACATCATCGCCGACGGTCCGTCGACCGAGCTGGGCGAACTGGCCCTGGGCCGCAACGCGCTCGTCGCGTTCATGCCCTGGAACGGCTACAACTTCGAAGACTCGATCCTGATCTCCGAGCGCATCGTCCGCGACGACGTCTTCACCTCGATCCACATCGAGGAATTCGAAGTCATGGCCCGTGACACCAAGCTGGGTCCGGAAGAAATCACCCGCGACATCCCGAACGTCGGCGAGGAAGCCCTGCGCAACCTCGACGAAGCGGGCATCGTGGCGATCGGCGCCGAAGTCCAGCCTGGCGACATCCTGGTCGGCAAGGTCACGCCGAAGGGCGAAAGCCCGATGACGCCGGAAGAAAAGCTCCTGCGCGCCATCTTCGGTGAAAAGGCCTCGGACGTCCGCGACACCAGCCTGCGCCTGCCCCCGGGCGTCGCCGGCACGATCGTGGACGTGCGCGTGTTCAACCGTCACGGCGTCGACAAGGACGAACGCGCCCTGGCCATCGAGCGCGCCGAGATCGACCGCCTGGGCAAGGACCGCGACGACGAGTTCGCGATCCTGAACCGCAACATCTCGGGCCGCCTGCGCGAGCTGCTGATCGGCAACGTCGCCCTGTCGGGTCCCAAGGGCCTGTCGCGCGGCGCGATCACCGCCGAGGGCCTGGCTGAAGTCCAGCCGGGTCTGTGGTGGCAGATCGCCCTCGAGGACGAGAAGGCGATGGGCGAACTGGAAAGCCTGCGTCGTCTGTTCGACGAGAACCGCAAGCGTCTGGACCGTCGCTTCGAGGACAAGGTCGACAAGCTGCAGCGCGGCGACGAACTGCCTCCGGGCGTGATGAAGATGGTCAAGGTCTTCGTGGCCGTGAAGCGCAAGCTTCAGCCGGGCGACAAGATGGCCGGCCGTCACGGCAACAAGGGCGTCATCTCGCGCATCCTGCCGATCGAGGACATGCCGTTCCTCGCTGACGGGACGCACGTGGACGTCGTTCTGAACCCGCTGGGCGTGCCTTCGCGCATGAACGTCGGCCAGATCTTCGAAACCCACCTGGGCTGGGCCTGCGCCAACCTCGGCAAGCAGATCACCAACCTGCTGGAAGACTGGCAGCACGGCGGTCAGAAGGACGCCCTGGTCACGCGCCTGCGCGAGATCTACGGCCCCGACGAGGAACTGCCGGAATCCGAGGAAGAGCTGGTCGAACTGGCCCGCAACCTCGGCAAGGGCGTTCCGATCGCGACCCCGGTCTTCGACGGCGCGCGCATGGACGACATCGAGGACCACCTCGAAATGGCCGGCGTCAACAAGTCGGGCCAGTCGATCCTGTACGACGGCCAGACGGGCGACCAGTTCAAGCGTCCGGTCACGGTCGGCTACATCTACATGCTGAAGCTGCACCACCTGGTCGACGACAAGATCCACGCCCGTTCGATCGGTCCGTACTCGCTCGTCACCCAGCAACCGCTGGGCGGCAAGGCGCAGTTCGGCGGTCAGCGCTTCGGGGAAATGGAAGTGTGGGCTCTGGAAGCCTACGGCGCGGCCTACACCCTGCAGGAAATGCTGACGGTGAAGTCCGACGACGTGGCCGGCCGGACCAAGGTCTACGAGTCGATCGTCCGCGGCGACGACACGTTCGAAGCCGGTATCCCGGAAAGCTTCAACGTGCTGGTCAAGGAAATGCGCTCGCTCGGCCTGAACGTCGAGCTGGAGAACAGCTGATCCGGATCTCCCTCCTCGGTCTCGTGACCGGGGAGGGGCCTCCCGTCAGCCCTCTCCACTTTGAATTTTCGCGGGTAGTCCCGCAGAAGGAACCAAGATGAACCAGGAAGTCCTGAACATCTTCAATCCGGTCCAGGCCGCTCCGACCTTCGACCAGATCCGCATCTCGCTGGCCTCGCCGGAAAAGATCCGCTCGTGGTCGTTCGGCGAGRTYAAGAAGCCGGAAACCATCAACTACCGCACGTTCAAGCCCGAGCGTGACGGCCTGTTCTGCGCCCGTATCTTTGGCCCGAYCAAGGACTACGARTGCCTGTGCGGCAAGTACAAGCGCMTGAAGTACAAGGGCATCATCTGCGAGAAGTGCGGTGTTGAAGTCACCCTGGCCCGCGTCCGTCGCGAGCGCATGGGCCACATCGAACTGGCCTCGCCGGTCGCCCACATCTGGTTCCTGAAGTCGCTGCCGTCGCGCATCGCCATGATGCTCGACATGCCGCTGAAGGACATCGAGCGCGTCCTGTACTTCGAGTACTACATCGTCACCGAGCCGGGCCTGACCCCGCTGAAGCAGCACCAGCTGCTCAGCGAGGACGACTTCATGCGCGCCCAGGACGAGTACGGCGACGACAGCTTCACCGCCGAGATCGGCGCCGAGGCCGTCCAGAACCTGCTGAAGGCCATCGACCTCGACAAGGAGGCCGAGAAGCTGCGCGAAGAGCTGGCGGGCAACCCGTCGGACATGAAGCAGAAGAAGTTCAGCAAGCGCCTGAAGATCCTCGAAGCCTTCTCCGAGTCCGGCAACCGCCCGGAATGGATGGTGCTGACGGTCGTTCCGGTCATCCCGCCGGAACTGCGTCCGCTGGTGCCGCTGGATGGCGGCCGCTTCGCGACCTCGGACCTGAACGACCTGTATCGCCGGGTCATCAACCGTAACAACCGCCTCAAGCGCCTGATCGAGCTGCGCGCCCCCGACATCATCATCCGCAACGAAAAGCGGATGCTGCAGGAGTCGGTCGACGCCCTGTTCGACAACGGCCGCCGCGGTCGCGTCATCACCGGCGCCAACAAGCGTCCGCTGAAGTCGCTGGCCGACATGCTGAAGGGCAAGCAAGGACGATTCCGCCAGAACCTGCTGGGCAAGCGCGTCGACTATTCGGGCCGTTCGGTCATCGTCGTGGGTCCGGACCTGAAGCTGCACGAGTGCGGCCTGCCCAAGAAGATGGCGCTGGAGCTGTTCAAGCCGTTCATCTACGCGCGCCTGGACGCCAAGGGCCTGTCGGGCACCGTCAAGCAGTCCAAGCGCATGGTCGAGCGCGAACAGCCCCAGGTGTGGGACATCCTCGAAGAGGTGATCCGCGAACACCCGGTGCTGCTGAACCGCGCTCCGACGCTTCACCGTCTGGGCATCCAGGCGTTCGAGCCGAAGCTGATCGAGGGCAAGGCCATCCAGCTGCACCCGCTGGTCTGCGCCGCGTTCAACGCCGACTTCGACGGCGACCAGATGGCCGTGCACGTCCCGCTGAGCCTCGAGGCCCAGCTGGAAGCGCGCGTCCTGATGATGTCGACCAACAACATCCTGTCGCCCGCCAACGGTCGCCCGATCATCGTGCCGTCGCAGGACATCGTCCTGGGTCTGTACTACCTGTCGGTCGCCCGCGACGGCGAGCCGGGTGAAGGCAAGATCTTCGCCGACCTGGGCGAGATCGAAGCCGCCATGGACGCCGGCGTCGTGTCGCTGCACGCCAAGATCAAGTCGCGCTTCACGGAAGTGGACGCCGATGGCGTGGCGCGTCGCCGCGTGATCGACACCACCCCGGGCCGCATGAAGATCGCCGCCCTGCTGCCGCGTCACCCGGCGATCGGTCACCGACTGATCGAGAAGGCCCTGACGAAGAAGGAAATCGGCAACCTGATCGACGTGGTCTATCGCCACTGCGGTCAGAAGGCGACGGTGATCTTCGCCGACCAGGTCATGGGCCTGGGCTTCAAGGAAGCGGCCAAGGCCGGCATCTCCTTCGGCAAGGACGACATCATCATCCCGAAGCGGAAGGAAGCGATCGTCGCCGAAACCCGCACGCTCGCCGAAGAATACGAGCAGCAGTACGCCGACGGCCTGATCACCAAGGGTGAGAAGTACAACAAGGTCGTTGACGCCTGGGCCAAGGCCACCGATCGCGTCGCCGACGAGATGATGGCCGAGCTTCAGATGAAGCATAAGGACGAGAACGGCCGCGAGAAGGAAATCAACGCCATCTACATGATGGCCCACTCCGGCGCCCGTGGTTCGCAAGCCCAGATGAAGCAGCTGGGCGGCATGCGCGGCCTGATGGCCAAGCCCTCCGGCGAGATCATCGAGACCCCGATCGTCTCGAACTTCAAGGAAGGCCTGACCGTTCAGGAGTACTTCAACTCGACCCACGGCGCCCGTAAGGGCCTGGCGGACACCGCGCTGAAGACCGCCAACTCGGGCTACCTGACCCGTCGTCTGGTCGACGTCGCGCAGGACTGCATCATCGTCGAGGAAGACTGCGGCACCACCAAGGGCATCACCCTGCGGGCCGTGGTCGAAGGCGGCGACGTGCTGGTCTCGCTGGGCGCCCGCGTCCTGGGCCGCTTCACGGCCGAGGACGTCAAGGATCCGGCCACCGGCGAACTGGTCGTGCCGGCCGACACCTATATCGACGAGAACATGGCCGACGCCATCGAGGCGGCCGTGGTCCAGTCGGTGAAGGTCCGCTCGGTCCTGACCTGCGAAGCCAAGATCGGCGTCTGCGGCGCCTGCTACGGCCGCGACCTGGCCCGCGGCACGCCGGTGAACATCGGTGAAGCGGTCGGCGTCATCGCCGCCCAGTCGATCGGCGAGCCCGGCACCCAGCTGACGATGCGGACCTTCCACATCGGCGGCACCGCCCAGGTGGCCGAGCAGTCGTTCTTCGAAAGCAGCAACGACGGTACGGTCCGCGTGACCGGCGCCACCGTGACCGCTTCGGACGGCGCCCTGGTCGTCATGAGCCGCAACACCTCGGTGAGCGTGCTGGTCGACGGCAAGGAACGCGAGAACTACAAGCCGCCGTACGGCGCGCGCCTGAAGGTGAAGGACGGCGACAAGGTCAAGCGCGGTCAGCGCCTGGCCGACTGGGACCCCTACACCACCCCGATCATCACGGAAGTGGGCGGCAAGATCCGTGCGGAAGACCTGGTGGACGGCTTCTCCGTCCGCGAGGAGACCGACGAAGCCACCGGCATCGCGCAGCGCGTGATCGCCGACTGGCGGACCTCGGCCCGCGCCTCGGACCTGCGTCCGGCCATGGGCGTGCTGGCGGAAGACGGCTCGTACAAGCGCCTGAGCAACGGCGGCGAGGCTCGCTACCTCCTGTCGGTGGGCGCCATTCTCTCCGTCGCCGACGGCGACGAAGTGAAGCCGGGTGAAGTCATCGCGCGTATCCCGACCGAAGGCGCCAAGACCCGGGACATCACCGGTGGTCTGCCGCGCGTCGCCGAACTCTTCGAAGCCCGCCGTCCGAAGGACTGCGCGGTCATCGCGGAAATGGACGGCCGTGTCGAATTCGGCAAGGATTACAAGAACAAGCGCCGGATCAAGATCACTCCGGACGTCGACGCCGACGGCAACCAGCCCGAAGCGGTCGAGTTCCTGATCCCGAAGGGCAAGCACATCGCGGTGCATGATGGCGACTACATCACGCGCGGCGAGTACATCATCGACGGCAACCCGGATCCGCACGACATCCTGCGCATCCTGGGCGTCGAGGCCCTGGCCAACTTCCTGGTCGACGAGATCCAGGAGGTCTACCGACTGCAAGGCGTGCCGATCAACGACAAGCACATCGAGACGATCGTTCGTCAGATGCTGCAGAAGGTCGAGATCGTCGAGCCGGGCGACACGGGCCTGATCAAGGGCGACCATCTGGACAAGCCGGAGTTCTTCCACGAACAGGACAAGGCCATCGCCCGCGGCGGCCGTCCGGCGACCACCCAGCCGGTGCTGCTCGGCATCACCAAGGCCTCGCTGCAGACCAAGAGCTTCATCTCGGCCGCGTCGTTCCAGGAAACGACCCGCGTCCTGACCGAAGCCTCGGTGCACGGCAAGACCGACACCTTGGAAGGCCTGAAGGAAAACGTCATCGTGGGTCGCCTGATCCCCGCCGGCACGGGTTCCTACCTGCGCAGCCTGCAGCGCGTCGCCGCCAAGCGCGACGAGCAGCTGGCCCAGCAGCGCGAAGAAGCGATGGAGCCGCTGCCCGCGGTCATCGCCGAAGAAGCGTAAGGCTTCCTTCGAGGACTGAAACGGAACGGCCCGGGAGCGATCCCGGGCCGTTTTGTTTTTGGCGTTCCCGTCGAGGCGCGGCGTCGCGCGAACGAGTGAAGACAAAGCCTGTGGTTGTGCTAGTCAGGAATCACAAATCCGGTCCAGCTTGTCGCTGGCGCCAGGCCACGCGTGTTTCGGGGGAAACGTGGTTCGCAAGATCGTCTTCGGAGTGCTCGGCCTGGGTCTGGCGGCCGCTGGCCTGGCCGTGATCCTGTACAGGCCGCCAGCCCCGCCGCCCAAGCCCAAGCCGTCCGACCACTTCGTCTTGGCCAAGGACAAGGCCTTCGTCGAGCTCGCGTCCGGTCGGATCGCCAGGCGGTTCGACCCGCCCGGCGACGTCGAGTTCTGGGACCCCGTGGTCAGCCGCATGCCCAACGGAGCCGAGGCGCTGTGCGTCGATGTCCTTCCGCCGGGCAAGGCCTGGGTGGGCATGATCGCCGCCCGGGACCCCGGCGCGGCCGGTTTCATGATCTATCGGGGCGGCGACACCCTGGCGCCCAAGGCCCGCCTCCAATGCCGCGCGATCATCCGGCGAGGCGTCAGGGCCACGTCCAGCGCCGACGGCCTGCAGGCGCAGATGGACTATGAGCGAGCCGGCTGCGCCCTCGACGGACGTTATCTGTGGGCCTACGTGCGCTACTGCGCCGGGGCCGAGACCCTCCCCGCGGTGGAGGGCCAGTCGTGAAGGCCGGGCTTTTCGCATCGCCCATGCGTGCTAGTCAAAGGAGACGGCCGCGCGCGTCGCGTCGGTCGCTCGCGTTCGGGGGGAAAGTGATGATGGGACGAGGACTAGGGGCTGTCGCGATCCTGGCGACGGTGGCGCTGCAGGCCTGCGCGCCGAAGCCGCCGCCGGAACCCAAGCCGTCCGACGGTTTCCTGCAGGCGGCTGACCAGGCCTTCGTCGACGCCGCCTGGGCCAAGGTCGCGGCGACCTACAAGGAGCCCGCGACGGTCGAATACAGGGGCCTGTCCATCAGCGAAGACGCCGGTGAACGGACCCTGTGCGGAGAATCGGCAGAACCCGATCAGCTGATGCGAGGCTTCGTGGCCACGCGCGCGGCGGGCAAGACCACCTTCGAGGTCATCCGGCAACAGGACAACATCAGCCCCCGGGCCGTGAAGGCGTGCACGCCGCTGATCCGCAAGCACATGGGCCAGCCCAGTGTCGACACGCCGGAAATCCAGCAGGCGATTGTCCAGAACGGCTGCGACGGCATCGACCCGGTCTATTGGCGAGCCCACAAGGACCGCTGCTACAAGACCGTGACCGTCGCCGGCGGCGTCGCCACCCCGGCGCCCGCCCCCTAGGCGGCGTTATCCGGCCGTGTTGCGGGGCCTTCGGTCTCACGCAGCACCGCCAGCCGCTCCAGCCTCGGGGCGGCGAAGTCCAAGAACGCCCGGACGAGCGGCGGCATGAACCGGCCGCCCACCGTGACCAGCTGCACCGGCAGGGGCGGGGGCTCGAAATCGGGCAGCAGGCGGATCAGCCGACCGGCCGCCAGGTCCTCGGCGACCTGGTACGACAGGGCCCGGCCGATCCCGCGCCCGGCCAGCATCGCCGCCAGGGCCGCCTCGACATTGTTGACCCGCAGCCGGGGCTCCAGCCGCACGGCGCGGGCCTTGCCCCTGTGCTCGAACCGCCATTCGGGCGAGGCCGAGACCACGGTGGTCAGGATCGTCTCGTGCTCGGCCAGGTCGGCGGGCTCCTGCGGTGTTCCGCGTCGCGCGAGGTAGTCGGGGGCGGCCGCCACCAGCCGGCGCACCTGGCCCAGCCTGCGGGCCAGCAGGCTGGAATCGGCCAAGGGCCCGATCCGCAGGGCCACGTGCAGTTCGCCCTCGATCAGGTCCAGATTGCGGTCGTGCAGGGTGAGGTCGGCCTGGACCCCGGGGTGCTCGGCCAGGAAGTCGGCGACCACCGGGGTCAGATGACGGCCGCCGAACACCGTCGGACCGGTGACCCGCAGCGTGCCGCGCACCGCGTCGGGGGCGGGGGCCTGGAGCGCGGTCTCGTAGTCGGCCAGCAGCCGGCGGGCCCGGTCGGCCAGGTCGCGGCCGGCCTCGGTGGGGGCCAGGCGGCGGGTGGTGCGCTCGATCAGCCGCGCGCCCATCCGTTCCTCCAAGGCCGCCAGGGCCCGGGTCATGGCGGCGGGCGAGCGCCGCAGCTTGCGCCCCGCCGCGGCCAGGCCGCCGGCGTCGATCACCGCCACCAGCAGGGCCAGCTCGTCCAGACGGTCCATTCCAAAATCCGCAATTATGTCTTGCCGATTTGCTCAATTCATTTCGTTGAACGCAATGGCGAAAATGCTTCCGCAAGCTGGCCCGAAACCTTGGGGGAGAAAACCATGTCCGACACCGCCATCGTCCTGCACGGCACGCCCTTGTCGGGGCACACCCATCGGGTGGGGTTGCTGCTCAACGCCCTGGGCCTGGCCTATCGTTTCATGGCGGCGCCCAAGGAGGTCCGCGCCAGCCCGGCCTTCCTGGCGCTGAACCCGCTGGGCCAGATCCCGGTGCTGCAGGACGGCGACCTGACCCTGGCCGACAGCAACGCCATCCTGGTCTATCTGGCCCGCCGCTACGCCCCCGACGCCGGCTGGCTGCCGCTGGAGCCGGTCGCCGCCGCCCGGGTGCAGCGCTGGCTGTCGATCGCGGCCGGCGAGGTGATGCACGGCCCCGCCATCGCCCGGATGATCGCCCTGTTCGACTTCCCCGACGACCCGGCCCGCGCCGCCCGCATCGCCGCCCGCGTGCTGACCTTCATGGATGGTCACCTGGACGGCCGCACCTTCCTGGCCGCCGACCACGTCACGATCGCCGACCTGGCCTGCTACTCGTATGTCGCCCACGCCCCGGACGGCGGCGTGGACCTTGCGCCCTATCCCGCCGTGCGCGCCTGGCTGGCGCGGGTCGAGGCCCAGCCGTGGTTCCGGCCGATGCCCGACTTCGCCGAGGCCGCGTAACATGGACGGCCCGTTCCATCGCGGCGAGCTGATCGCCCAGGCCATGGCCGGGACGGGCACGCCGGGCATGACGGGCATCCGCCCGTTCATGCCTGACCAGCATCGCGACTTCTTCGCCCTGCTGCCCTACCTGTTCATCGCCACCACCGACGAGGCCGGCTGGCCGGTCGCCACCGTGCTGACGGGCCCGCCCGGCTTCGTCCAGAGCCCCGACCCCGTCACCCTGACCGTAGCGGCCCGGCCCCGAGCGGGCGAGCCGGGCGCAGAGCTGTTCGCGGCCGGTCGGCCGTTCGGCGCCCTGGGCCTGGACTTCGCCACCCGCCGCCGCAACCGCGCCAACGGCCGGATCGCCACGGCTGTGGAGGGCGGGCTGACGCTCCACGTCCTCCAGAGCTTCGGCAACTGCCCGCAATACATCCAGACCCGCGCGGTCGAGACGGCTCCGGCCGCGACCGCGCCGGCCGAGGCGATMGCCTTCCCGACGCCGGAGGCCCTCGCCCAGATCGCCCGCGCCGACACGATGTTCGTGGCCACGAACGCGGCGGGCCAAGATGGCGGCTTGGAAAACGGCGGCGTCGACATCTCCCATCGCGGCGGCCTGCCGGGCTTCGTCAAGGTCGCCGGCGATGTGCTGACCATCCCCGACTTTCGGGGCAACCGGTTCTTCAACACTCTGGGCAACCTGGTGCTGGACCCGCGCGCGGCCCTGCTGTTCGTCGATTTCGAGACCGGCGACCTGCTGCACCTGCAGGGCCGCGCCGAGATCGACTGGGAGCCGCCTCCCGAGGGCTGGCCCGAGGGCGTCCAGCGCCAATGGCGGTTCAAGGTCGAGCACGCCTGGCGCCGCCCGGCGGCCCTGCCGCTGCGCTGGAGCTTTGGCGACTATTCGCCGGTGACGCTGATGACCAAGGCCTGGAACGCGGCCGCCTAGGGCCTTACGGCGCCCGCACCAGCGGCTGGGGCGGGCCGTCGCCGCGCGGGAAGTAATCCAGCCGCACCACCTTGCCCGCCGCGTCGCGCACCGGGGCCAGATAGGTCAGCTCGTCGGGCTTGAAGTACAGCCGGCCGTCGGCGGTCATCTGCAGCGGGAGCACGTTGCGGGAACCGCGCTGGGCGTAGAGCTGGCCGTCCTTGGCCGACAGGGTCTCGATCACGCCGTCGGGGAAACGATAGGTTCCAACCAGGGCCGCCACGGTCTCGGCCGGCTGGGCGACGGGCTTCACGACCGCATAGGGTTGCCCCACGGCGATCGCGGCCAGGCGACGGCCCAGGGTCTGGGCGTCGAAGTCGTCGTCATTGGCCAGGACGACGATCATCACGTCCTGGTCCGGCAGATAGGCGAGCATCGAGGCGAAGCCGTCGATCTGGCCGGTGTGGCCGATCATCGGCGCGCCGCGCACGGTCCACAGATAGAGCCCCAGGCCATAGCGGGAGCCGGCCCCGGCGCCGGGCAGGTCGGGCGCCGGCGTGCGCATCGCCGCCAGCGAGGCCGGGGCGAGCACCCGCCCGCCGACCAGGGCCCGCATCCAGGCGTTCAGCTCGTCGGCGGTCGAGATCAATCCGCCGGCCGCCGCCGGGACCGAGGAACTGATCCGGTTAGCGTTGCGCACCGTGCGGGTCTTGTCGTCGCTGGTGTAGCCCGCCACGCGACCGGGTATCAGCGGGCCGGCGGCGCCGTAGGCGGTGCGTTTCAGGCCGACCGGAGCGACCACCTGGTCCTGCACCGCCTCGTACCAGCGCTGGCCGGTGACCTTCTCGATCACCGCGCCCAGCAGAATGAAGCCGGCGTTGGAATAGGCCCAGCGGGTCCCCGGCGCGAAGGCCGGCGGTCGCGACTTGACGTCCTCCAGCAGCGTGGCGGTGTCGACGTCGCGCCGCGAGAAGTCCGGCGTGATGGTGTGGACGATGTCCGACACCCCGGCGGTGTGGTTCAGCAGCTGGCGGAGGGTGATCTGGTCGCCGTTGACGATGTCCGGGACATAGGCCGACAGCTTGTCGTCCAGCGACAGTTTGCCCTGCTCGGCCAGCTTCAGCACCGTCGCGGCGGTGAACATCTTGGTCACCKAGGCGATGCGGAACACCTGGTCGGGCGCAAGGGGCACGCCGAGTTCGAGATCGGCCTTGCCGACCGCGCCGCGATAGATCACCGCGTCGCCCCGGGTCATCAGTACAACGGCGCCCGGACCCTGGGCCGGGGCGGCGCGGATCAGGGCGTCGCGGGCCTGCTCGGCCGCCGCCGGCGGCGCGGCCTGGGCGGCGAGGGGCAGGCAGGCGATGGCGAGGGCGGCGATCAGGGCGGGCGCGCACATGGTCTTTCCTTGGCCGGAACCGTGTCACGCCTTTGGTAGCGTGGCCTTGGCGGCCTGAACCGTGAAATCTCGGACAGGATCCCGGCCTGCCCGGCCAGCCTCTTCGGATGTGCGGCGCAATGTCGCGGCAAGTCCTCGTCACGCCAGTGACTTAGAAGGTTAAGCCTTGCTTCAGGCGTTGCGGTGCAATGAAGGGTTTGATCTCCCCAAACATCGGCGCCCCAATGCGTTCAGACATCTCCACCAAGGTCAGCCTCACGGTTGTGGCGGCCTTCATGACCCTGCTGCTGGCCCTGCTGGCCATCGTCGGCAAGAGCTCGCTGGACTTCGCCAAGGCCCAGGCAGTCAGCCAGCAGGAAGCCAGCATGCGCGTGGCCTGGGACGCCGTCGGCGGCCAGGGCGCGGCCTTCGCGCGCGAGGGCGACAAGCTGACCGTGAACGGCAAGCCGCTGAACGGCGACATCGCCACCGTCGACCACGTCAAGGACCTGGTCGGCGGCACCATGACCATCTTCATGGGCGACACCCGCGTGGCCACCAACGTCCAGAAGCCGGACGGCAGCCGGGGCGTGGGCACCCCATTGGCCAAGGGACCGGTCTATGACGCGGTGCTGGGCCGGGGCGAGTCCTATCGCGGCGAGGCCAAGGTGCTGGGCAAGCCCTATTTCGCCGCCTACGACCCGATCAAGAACGCCTCGGGCGAGGTGATCGGCATCCTCTATGTGGGCGTGGCCAAGGCCGACTACTTCCAGCCCGTCTATCGCCAGCTGATCTGGCTGGCCGTGGCCGGCGTGGTCCTGGCCGGCCTGGGCGTCGCCGCCTCGGTGACCGTGGTCCGCAAGCAGCTGTCGCCGCTGCGCGACCTGCGCGAGGCCATGAAGCGGGTGATGGGCGGCGACCTGTCCGTCGCCCTGCCGTTCGCCGGTCGGCGCGACGACATTGGCCTGATGGCCGACGCGGTCCATGCCTTCCGCGACGAAGCTCGCGAGAAGGGCCGTATCGAGGCCCAGGCCGAAAGCCACCGCCAGGCCGCCGAGGCCGAGCGCCGCCTGTCTGCCGACCGCGACAGCCAGCAGGCCGAGCAGCAGGCCCTTGTGGTCTCGCGCCTGGCCCACGGCCTGGACCGGCTGTCGGCCGGCGACCTGACCGTGCGCCTCACCGAGGCCTTCGCCCCCGACTACGAGCGGCTGCGCTCCGACTTCAACCAGGCCGTCGAACGCCTGGAGGACGCCATGGGCGCGGTCGTCGCCTCGGTCTCGGGTTTGAACGCCGGCGCCGGCGGCATCGCCTCGGCCGCCGACGACCTGTCGCGCCGCAGCGAGCAGCAGGCCGCCGGCCTGGAGGAGACCGCCGCGGCGCTCGACGAGATCACCGCCACCGTCCGCCGGACCGCCGAGGGCGCCAAGGAAGCCCACCGCGCCGTCCGCGAGGCCCAGGTCGAGGCGGGTCGCTCGCGGGAGGTCGTGGAGTCGGCCGTCCAGGCGATCGGCGGCATCGAGGCCTCGTCGCGCCAGGTGGCGCAGATCATCAGCGTGATCGACGAGATCGCCTTCCAGACCAACCTGCTGGCCCTGAACGCCGGCGTCGAGGCCGCCCGGGCCGGGGACAGCGGCCGGGGCTTCGCGGTGGTCGCGCAGGAGGTGCGGGCCTTGGCCCAGCGCTCGGCCGACGCCGCCAAGGAGATCAAGATCCACATCGACGATTCCGCCCGCCAGGTGGAATCCGGCGTCGGGCTGGTCGGCGCGGCCGGCGAGACCCTGCAGAAGATCGCCGCCCAGGTCGCCGCCATCAACGGCGTCATCACCGAGATCGCCGCCTCGGCCCAGGAGCAGGCCGCCGGGCTCTCGCAGGTCAACAGCGCGGTCAACCAGATGGACCAGACCACCCAGCACACCACGGCCATGGTCTCGCGCTCGGCCAGTTCCAGCCAGGCGCTGCTGACCGAGGCGCAAGGCCTGGCGGATCTGGTCCAGCGTTTCCAGGTCAGGGCCGGCGCTAGCCGGACGGGAGTCGGTCGCGCCGCCTGATCCGCGGTCACACCCCGTTAACCAAAGACGCCCAAGCTACCCAAAGTTGTTTTTGGGCGCTTGCAATGCGTGCGATCTTCATCAAGGGTCGGTCCCAGTACGACGCGACCCGGCTGTTCACCGATGAATTGGCCGCGGCCTTCATGCGACAGGGCCACCAAGCGGTCGTCATCGACGCCGTGGAGGATGACGACTTCGGCGCGATGGCGGTGCGCGAGGCCGCCGGCGGGGCCGACCTTATCCATTCGATCGGATGCCTGGGCGATCTGCGCGACGGCCTGGGCCGGTCGCTGGGCGAGATGGTCGGCGCGCCGCACGTGCTGCATCACGTCGACTACCCGCTGAGCCACTTGAACCAGCTTGCCCAGACCTCCGCCCTGACGGCCGTACTGACCGTCGATCCCAGTCATGCCGAGGCCGTGGCCTCGACCTTCGGGCCCGATCATTTCGCCCATGTCGCCTTCTGCCCGCACGCCGGCGTCGGCGCGCCGACCGAGGAAGACGAGGACGCCGAACGGTTCGCCGCCGGCCGAAAAATCCCCATCCTGTTCAGCGGCTCGTTCTATCCGCCGGGCGCGCCGGGCTGGCGGGAGGAGGGGCCCGGCATCCGCGCGGTCTTCGATGCGGCGATGGACATCATGCTGGCCGCCGAGTTCGTGCCCGCGCTCGAGGCCATGGACCAGGTCCTGCGCGGCTACGGCCAGGATCCGCTGGATCCACGTTTCGAGCTGATGCGAAAATACGCGGGCTGGCTGCACGAGCAGGTGCGACGGACCCGGCGCCGGGCCCTGTTCGACGCCGCGGGCCGAGCCGGCCTGCCGATCTACTTCGTCGGCTCGGGCTACGAGGGCCATATCGAGCGCTATCCGACGTTCAAGCTGGCGGATCCCGTCAGCCTGTCCGACGCCCTCCACCTGATGCGCCACGCCCGGGTGTTGTTGAACGTCAACGCCAATTTCGGTCGGGGCTCGCACGAGCGCCCCCTGACGGCGATGTTGGCCGGCGCCGCGGTGGCTTCCGACCACAGCGCCTGGTGGGCGGAACAGTTCGTCGAGGGGCAGGACATGCTGCTCTATGGCTGGACCGACCTCGACGCGGGCCTTTCACGCCTGGCGGCGCTGGCCGAGGATCCTGAGACGGCCTGGCGGATGGCCCGATCGGCGAAGGCCAAGGCGCTGGCCGGCCACCGGTTCGATCACCGCGTCGCCGCGATCATCGCGGCCGCCGACGCGGCCAGGGTCCGCCATCCGGCGACGTTCAGGCGCTGACCTCAGCGCTGGTCGTTCTGGCGCTCGGCCTTCTTCCGGCGGTCTTCCGCCTTCTGGGCGTCGTTCAGCCGCTTGAGGGCCTGCTGCTCGGCCGAGAGCGATCGGCCCAGTCCGTCCTGTCCGGCGCCCAGCACCCAGGGGATGTCCTTGCCCTTGCCCGGATCGTCGCGATTGCGGTGATCMACGCCAACGCCCATCGGGGCGTCGCGATAGGCCCGGTCGGCCTGCTGCCGGATCGCCTGGGCGTCGAAGCCCCGCCGCTTGGCCCCGTCCATCGGCGCGTCGTAGACGGGCGCGTTGCGGGCCATGGCCCCGAACTTCTCGTCGCAATGCTCCTGTTCGCGTCGGTTGAGGCCGACGGCCTCGGCGTTGGCGCAGCCGGCGCTGCTGCCGCGCAGGGCGGTGCGCAGGTCGCCGCGCGGGCCTTCGGGCAGCGGCGCGGGATGGGCCCCCGTCTCGCGATTGGGCGGGGCGGGCGGTCCCGGAACCGGCCCGACGCCCAGCGCGCGCACGGAGGGCGGCGGGGTCAGGCGCGGCGTCCGCGGCTGGACGGGCAAGGCCGCCGTGGCGGGGTCGGGGGTGGCGACGGTCTCGGGCGTGGGGCGGCGCTCGACGAGGCTGCGCTCCAGGGTCACGTCGATGGCGTCCTCGTCGTTCGACCGGTCCTGGAATCGCGTCATCACCGGCCAGCCCAGGACGGTCAGGATCGCGGCGTGCAGCAGCAGCGACACGACCAGGACGGCGCCGTTTCTCAACCGGGTTCTGCGCGCCGTGGCCTGGGACAAGGGAAAGCTCGACTGGAACAACGGGCGGCAGCCTTGCCACCGCAAGTGGCGAAACCGTGGCCCTTGAACGTAAGATGGGATGCTGGACCGCTTGCGCCACTAGGGTTTTCGGGGATTGATCCCCAGGGGGAGACCCCGTCGCCGCCTAGGGTCCCGGGCCGGTCTCCAGGGGCCGAAGCGGAGCCGTGAAGGGCGCGTTTTGTCGACCTAAGCCCGCGATTTGACTCGGCATTGACGTGGATGGCGTTCGCGAGTAGTTTCCGCGCTCTTTTCGAGGCGGACCCTGTCCGTCCTGATGAGCGCCCGTCCCTTACCCGACGGATCAGCCCGCCGGAACGCTGCCCGCGTCCCGGCGAGTTTCGTGTTTATCAGGTCCTCATCCGAGGCCGAGAAAGCCGGAATAAAAACGACAAGGACCCCGAAGCGCTTCGGCCGACAGGCACACGCTTCCATCAGAGCAGAGACTTAATGCCTACCGTCAACCAGCTCATCCGCAAACCGCGCCAGCCTAAGCCGGTCCGGAACAAGGTGCCCGCCCTGAAGGGCTGCCCCCAACGCCGCGGCGTCTGCACGCGCGTCTACACGACGACCCCGAAGAAGCCGAACTCGGCTCTGCGTAAGGTCGCCAAGGTCCGTCTGACCACCGGCATCGAAGCCGTTTGCTACATCCCGGGCGAAGGCCACAACCTGCAGGAGCACTCGGTGGTGCTCATCCGCGGCGGCCGCGTCAAGGACTTGCCCGGCGTCCGTTATCACATCCTGCGCGGCGTCCTCGACACCCAAGGTGTCAAGGATCGTAAGCAGCGTCGTTCGCTCTACGGCGCCAAGCGTCCGAAGTAAGGAAGAAGAAGTATGTCCCGCCGCCGTCGCGCCGAGAAACGCCAAGTCCTGCCGGATCCCAAGTTTGGGGACCTGATCGTCACGAAGTTCATGAACTACGTGATGTACGAGGGCAAAAAAGCCGTCGCCGAAAACATCATCTATGGTGCTTTCGACATCCTGGAAGCCAAGCGCAAGGACCAAGGTCCGCTGGAAACCTTCCACACCGCCCTGGACAACGTCGCCCCGGCGATCGAAGTCCGGTCGCGCCGCGTCGGCGGCGCCACCTATCAGGTGCCGGTGGAAGTCCGTCCGGACCGTCGCCGCGCCCTCGCCATCCGTTGGCTGGTGACCGCCGCCCGCAAGCGCGGCGAGAACACCATGACCGAAAAGCTKGCCGGTGAGCTGCTCGACGCTTCCAACAACCGCGGCACCGCGGTGAAGAAGCGCGAAGACACGCACAAGATGGCCGAAGCCAACCGGGCGTTCTCGCACTACCGCTGGTAACCTTTCTTACCAGCACTCTTTCAGGCGCGGGCGGTTTGAGATAAACCGCCCGCGCCGCACGTTTAAATGTCCCTGCCCCAGCTTGGGGTCGGGCTGTCACGCAGAGCTAGATCCATGGCCCGCCAGCATAAAATCGAAGACTACCGTAACTTCGGCATCATGGCGCACATTGACGCCGGTAAGACGACGACGACCGAGCGGATCCTGTATTACACGGGTAAGTCGCACAAGATCGGCGAAGTCCACGACGGCGCCGCGACCATGGACTGGATGGACCAGGAACAAGAGCGCGGCATCACCATCACGTCGGCCGCGACGACCGCGTTCTGGAACGACAAGCGCCTCAACATCATCGACACCCCCGGACACGTCGACTTCACGATTGAAGTCGAGCGCTCGCTCCGCGTCCTCGACGGCGCCGTGACGGTTCTGGACGGCAACGCCGGCGTCGAACCGCAAACCGAAACCGTCTGGCGCCAGGCCGACAAGTATCGTGTTCCGCGCATCGYGTTCGTCAACAAGATGGACAAGATCGGCGCCGACTTCGACAAGTCGGTCGAGTCGATCCGCGACCGCCTGGGCGCCAAGGCCGTTCCGATCCAATTCCCGATCGGCGCCGAAAGCGCGCTGAAGGGCCTGGTCGACCTGGTCCGCATGAAGGCCGTGGTCTGGGACAACGACGGCCTGGGCGCGTCGTATCGCGACGAGGAAATCCCGGCCGACCTGATGGACAAGGCCGTGGAGGCCCGCGCCTATCTGGTCGAGAACGCCGTCGAGCTCGATGACGACGCGATGGAAGCCTATCTGGGCGGCGAGGAGCCGACCGAGGAAACCATCAAGAAGTGCATCCGCAAGGCCGTGCTGACCGGCGCCTTCTATCCGATCCTCTGCGGCTCGGCCTTCAAGAACAAGGGCGTCCAGCCCCTGCTCGACGCCGTCGTCGACTACCTGCCCTCGCCGGTGGACATCCCGCCGACCAAGGGCATCGACTTCAAGACCGAAGAAGAAACCACCCGCAAGGCCTCGGACGACGAGCCCCTGTCGGTCCTGGCGTTCAAGATCATGGACGACCCCTTCGTCGGTTCGCTGACCTTCTGCCGCATCTATTCGGGCAAGATGGAAACCGGCATGAGCCTGCTGAACTCGACGCGCGACAAGCGCGAGCGGGTCGGCCGCATGCTGCTGATGCACTCGAACAACCGCGAAGACATCAAGGAAGCCTACGCCGGCGACATCGTCGCCCTGGCCGGCCTGAAGGACACCCGCACCGGCGACACCCTGTGCGATCCCCTGAAGTCGCCGGTCATCCTGGAGCGCATGGAGTTCCCGGCCCCGGTCATCGAGATCGCCGTCGAGCCCAAGTCCAAGGCCGACCAGGAAAAGCTGGGCGTCGCCCTGGCCAAGCTGGCCGCCGAGGATCCGTCCTTCACCGTCTCGACCGACTTCGAAAGCGGCCAGACGATCCTGAAGGGCATGGGTGAACTGCACCTGGACATCAAGATCGACATCCTGAAGCGGACCTACAAGGTCGAAGCCAACATCGGCGCGCCGCAGGTGGCCTATCGCGAGTCCCTCGGCAAGCGCGCCGAGATCGACTACACGCACAAGAAGCAGACCGGTGGTACGGGCCAGTTCGCCCGCGTCATGATCACCTTCGAACCGGGCGAGCCGGGTTCGGGCTTCGTGTTCGAGTCGGCCATCGTCGGCGGCGCCGTGCCGAAGGAATACATCCCCGGCGTCCAGAAGGGCCTGGAATCGGTCAAGGACAACGGCCTGCTGGCCGGCTTCCCGCTGATCGACTTCAAGGCGACCCTGACCGACGGCAAGTACCACGACGTCGACTCGTCGGTCCTGGCCTTCGAAATCGCTTCGCGCGCCGCCTTCAAGGAACTGCGTGAAAAGGGCGCCCCCAAGCTGCTCGAGCCGATCATGGCCGTCGAGGTCGTGACCCCGGAAGAGTACCTGGGTTCGGTCATCGGCGACCTGAACGGTCGTCGTGGCATGATCCAGGGCCAGGACATGCGCGGCAACGCCACGGTGGTGAACGCCTTCGTGCCGCTGGCCAACATGTTCGGCTACGTGAACACCCTGCGCGGCATGTCTCAGGGCCGCGCCCAGTTCACCATGCAATACGACCACTACGAGCCGGTGCCGCAACACGTCGCCGACGAAGTGATCAAGAAGTACGCGTAAGCTTTTTCCCCGGAAAAAGCGTACGACGGGAAATAGGGTGGGTTCTGTCGAACCCACCCGCCTACCACCCCAGAAGTCCAACCATTGAAGGCCCCTCTGGGGTCCTGGAGCTAAGAAGATGGCCAAGGAAAAGTTCGAACGCACTAAGCCGCACTGCAACATCGGCACGATCGGTCACGTTGACCACGGCAAGACGACGCTGACGGCGGCGATCACCATCACGCTGGCCAAGTCGGGCGGCGCGACGGCCAAGAAC